>CAPNGW010000197.1 GCA_948665105.1 uncultured Lachnospiraceae bacterium | reverse complement strand
CCGGGAGAACAGTGCCCGCCTTATACGCCGGACTTTGTAAAGCTGGCAGAGAGCTACGGGGCCAAGGGAATCCGGGTGTACAAGGAAGAGGAAATTGCCCCGGCCCTTATGGAAGCCCAAAAAAGCAACGTGACTACCATCATTGAGTTTATGATTGCTGCGGATGAGATTGTCCTGCCCATGGTAAAAGGCGGAAATCCCATGAGCGAAATGATTTTAAGCAAGTAAGGAGGACACACCATGAAAAACAGATGGATTGCATTGTATGTAGAGAACCAGGTGGGTGTCCTGGCCAAGGTATCCGGCTTATTTTCCGGCAAGTCCTACAACCTTCAGAGCCTTACGGTTGGTACCACCGAGGATGAAACCGTATCCCGGATGACAATCTGTGTCACCAGTGACGATATCACCTTTGAGCAGATTAAGAAGCAGCTGAACCGGATGGTGGAGGTCATCAAGGTGATAGACCTGACCAATGTTCCCATCCATATGAAGGAAATCCTTTTCGCCAAGGTGAAGAATTGCTCCGTGGCGCAGAAGACGGAGGCATTTCAGATTGCCCAGACCTTCCAGGTGGAGGTGACTGATATCGGGGAGGACAGCGTGCTTTTGGAATGCACCCTGACAGCCCGGAAGAATGATGAGCTGGTTGCCCTTTTGAATAAGCGGTTTAAAAATATTGAAGTGGTGCGGGGCGGCGGTGTCGCCATCGAGTCCATCAGCACCTCGGAGGCGGGACGGACGGAGTACAGGAAATAGCGTAAAGCCGCCTGTAAAATGACACATGGGATAAGACTTAAGAATAATCTTGACACCGGCCGGGAAAAGTATAATAATAATTCATAAGGCCAAAGAGATTCGGAGGAATTATGATGGACATCAGATTTGAAAAAAGAGAACAATTAAAGGAGAAGCCAGTAGATCAGACCAAGCTGGGCTTCGGAAAATACATGACCGATTACATGTTTGTGATGGACTGGGACCTGGGAGAAGGCTGGCATGATGCCAGAATCGTGCCTCATGCGCCTATTCCCCTGGATCCGGCATGTGTGACGCTGCACTATGCCCAGGAGACCTTTGAGGGTATGAAGGCTTACCGAACCGCGTCCGGCAGGATTCAGCTTTTCCGCCCGGAAATGAATGCCCGGCGGATGATTAATTCCAATAAGCGTCTTTGCATGCCGGAATTTCCGGTGGATATGTTTGTGGAGGCGGTGAAGGCCATTGTGAAGGTGGAGGAGGACTGGGTCCCCACTGCACCGGAAACGTCCCTTTATATCCGTCCCTTCATGTTTGCCACTGAGTCTGCACTGGGTGTGCATATGGCAAAATCCTATAAATTCATGATTATCTGCACCCCGGTTGGAGCCTACTATGCAGGTGGCATTGACCCGGTGAAGATTCTGGTGGAGGATGAGCTGGTGCGTGCCGTGCAGGGAGGCACCGGGTTCACTAAGTGCGGGGGCAATTATGCAGCCTCTATTCTGGGTCAGGTGCGTGCCGAGGAGAAGGGCTACACCCAGGTGCTGTGGCTGGACGGCGTGGAGCGAAAATATGTGGAGGAAGTGGGCACCATGAACATTATGTTCAAGATTGCCGGCGAGATATACACCGCGCCTGTGGAGGGCACGGTTCTTCCGGGGGTTACCCGGGACTCCATCATTCACATTTTAAAGGACTGGGGCTACAAGGTAAATGAGACCCACCTGGCCATTGACGATCTGATGAAGGCCGGCCATGACGGCACTCTGGAGGAAGCATTTGGAACCGGGACTGCTGCGGTTATCTCTCCGGTGGGAGAATTTAATTACAAGGGTGACGTGGTGACCGTCAACGGCTTTCAAATAGGAGAATTGAGCCAGAGGCTGTACGACTATCTCACCGGCATTCAGTGGGGCAAGGAGAAAGATGCCTACGGCTGGATGGTGGAGGTATAAAAGTTCATAAAAAGTTAAGAAAGAATACAAAAATGTGTTAAAGGATTCTTTATAAACTACAGGTATAATAAGGCTGTCAGCCATGGCGGCCTTATTTTAGACCAAAGGAAAGCGAGTAGCAGCTTATGAAAAAAGATGAATTTTCAGATTTAAATACAACAAAGAAAAGCGGAACAAAGATTGTGGTCATTCTGGCAGTGATTGCCCTGTGCCTGGCCGGAGTCCTCTGTGCGGTGCGGATGAAAATCGAGAGTGGTTCTGTGACTATGGATATGAGTAATGTGGAGATGTCATGGGAAGAAAATAAAAACGGTTAACGGAACAATTTCTCTGGGTTTGCATATAATAGAATCAAGCCAATAATCAGAGGTGTTTATGCGAAGGCAGATGATACATTATATGCAGAATGATAACGTGGACCAGGGAACCCTTCAGGTACAGGTGACGTCCGCCACAGGCGCCATACCCATTGAGAATGCCAGAGTCAGCATTGCGTACAGCGGAGACCCGGAGAGTACCATTGAGGAACTCACTACCGATAATGTGGGACATTCCCCGGTGGTGAGTTTGCATGCACCGCCCCTGGAGTACAGTATGTCTCCCGACCAGCCCCAGCCCTACTCAGAGTTTACGGTGCGGGTAGAGGCCCCCGGCTTTCAGTCTGTGGATGTATCCGGGGTGGAAATTTTCTCCGGAATACAGGCCATTCAGGGTATACGCATGCGGCCTACGGTGGTGGCGGAGGATGAGCTTTTAAATATTGTAATTCCTGCCAACACCCTCTATGGAGACTATCCGCCCAAGATTGCGGAGTCGGAGATTAAGCCGGTAAACGAAACCGGGGAAATCGTCTTAAGCCGGGTGGTGGTACCGGAGTATGTGGTGGTACACGATGGCTCTCCCAGAGACAGCACGGCTTTAGACTATTATGTCCGCTATCGTGATTACATCAAGAATGTGGCTTCCAGTGAAATCTATTCCACCTGGCCGGACAGTACCATTCGAGCAAACATTTTGGCCATTATGTCTTTTACATTAAACCGGGTGTATACGGAGTGGTATCGAAACCGCGGATACGACTTTACCATCACTTCCTCCACGGCTTATGACCACAAATGGATTTACGGCAGAAATATTTTTGACAATATCTCCCTTATTGTGGATGAGATGTTTACCAATTACTTATCCAGGCCCAACGTAAAGCAGCCCATTCTCACCCAGTACTGCGATGGCCAGAGGGTGTCCTGTCCAAACTGGATGACACAATGGGGCTCCAAGGAGTTGGGGGACCAGAACTATTCTGCCATCGAGATTCTCCGCTATTATTATGGTCAGAACATGTACATCAACGAGGCGGAGGAAATTTCCGGCATTCCCGCCTCCTGGCCCGGGGAGAACCTGATAGAAGGCTCAACCGGTGACAAGGTGCGTCAAATTCAGGAGCAGCTTCAGCGGATAGCCCGGGTCTATACGGCCATCCCAGTCATCACGCCTGATGGCATATACGGACCTGCCACCAGGGAGGCAGTGGCAGCCTTCCAGAGAACCTTCGGTCTGCCTGTTACGGGGATTATCGACTTTACCACCTGGTACAAAATTTCTGAGCTTTATGTGGCGGTCACAAGGATTGCAGAACTATACTAGCATTTTGATTTCTCCTTTTCTTCCACCAGGAACAGGCCGGGAAAATATGTAAGACAGGCATAAAGATTTGGCTAAATTCGGAAATCCTCTATTGACTTTTTCCAGGAATCACGTTATGTTTATGATATTATAACACTTATAGAGAAAAGGAGAATCATCATATGGGAAGATTAACAGGGACTAAGACAGAAGCGAACCTGCAGACCGCATTTGCCGGAGAATCCATGGCGCGCAACAAGTATACCTATTATGCAAGCAAGGCCAAGAAGGACGGGTATGTACAAATTGCAGCTATTTTTGAGGAGACCGCAGCCAATGAGAAGGAGCATGCAAAGCTCTGGTTCAAATTGCTCCATGACGGCGTAGGCACCACCGAGGCTAATCTTTTGGATGCTGCTGAGGGTGAGAACTACGAGTGGACCGACATGTACGCAACCTTTGAGAAGGAAGCCAGAGAAGAGGGCTTTGAGGACATTGCAAAACTGTTTGCCGGCGTGGCCCAGGTTGAGAAGGAGCATGAGAACAGATACCGGAAGCTTCTTGACAATGTGACCAAGAAGGCAGTTTTTTCCAAGGATGGCGACGTAATTTGGCAGTGTGCCAACTGCGGCCATATTGAGATTGGCAAGGAAGCGCCCGACGTATGCCCGGTTTGCGCACATCCCCAGGCTTATTTCCAGATAAAAGCCGAGAATTACTAAGAACCAGGGCAAGCCGTTTAAATTTGTAACTTAATCACAGAGAAATGGAATCTCCTCCGGTATAATATAGGCAAATGGATGCTTGTAACAGCCGGAGGAGATTTTTATATATTATTAGGAAGTTATCTGAGTTTTCCATGATATATAAAGCCCCGGGCGAAAAATGTATAACTGGAAGGAGAAGAAAGCGATGAAGAGAAAAGTAGTGATTATTGGGGGAGTGGCAGCCGGAGCCTCGGCTGCAGCCCGTCTTCGAAGAAGGGACCAGCAGGCGGAAATCAAGATTTTTGAGCGGGGACCTTATATCTCTTATGCAAACTGTGGACTGCCCTACTATGTGGGGGATGTCATTGAGGACAGGTCAGAATTACTGCTGCAGTCCCCGAAGCTAATGAAGCAGCGTTTTGATATTGACGTGCATGTGCTGCATGAGGTGACAGAGATTAAGACGGCAGAGAAGAAAATAGTGGTGAAGGATTTAGAGAGCGGCCGGGTATTTGAAGAAGGCTATGACAAGCTGTTGATTGCAACCGGTTCCTCCCCCATTAAGCCGCCCCTGCCGGGTATTGACGGGAAGCAGGTTTTTACTCTGTGGACTGTGCCGGACACCGACGTGATTAAGGGGTATCTGGAAAAGGAGAAGCCCCGGTCGGCAGTGGTAATCGGCGGTGGCTTTATTGGCCTTGAGATGGCGGAGAACCTGCATCGGGCCGGAGTGAAGGTCTCTCTGGTGGAGATGCAGAATCAGGTAATGGCCCCCATGGACTATGAGATGGCCCAGCTTCTGCACCAGAATATGGACGCCAACGGTGTGGAGCTCATATTGGGG
>CAPNGW010000196.1:1632-5124 GCA_948665105.1 uncultured Lachnospiraceae bacterium | reverse complement strand
GCCACATTTCTGAAATCCAGTATGGTGTTTTCAGGGACGCTCACCGCCGCACCCGGACTGAAGCTGCTGCCTGCCTTCAGGACCATATTGGCACGGGTTCCGGCGTTGAGAACCAGGCTGCTGATATCCTTAAGCAGAGGGGAATATTGATATCCATTTCCTGCATCGGTAAATACCACCGCTGCATTGCTGCTTCCACCGGTGGCACCGTATACATTCGTTGAGTTGTTACTCAAATTCACTGTTACGCCACCGGTAGCTTTATATAGGTCAGCGTTGGGAAGCATCTCATTGCCGAATCCTCCTGATCGGTTCTCCCTTGCGCCGTGGGCGTAAATATCTCCTATCCCCGAAGCTTTTGGCGCTAGAGTAACGGCCGCTGCCCCTGTATAGTTATTGGGGGAATTTAGAACTCCGTCTACCACGTCTGAAAGGCTTCCGGCATAAATATTGCCCAGATTGCCCCGGGTGTTGTCCCCTTTCACAATGATATGACCCATGTTTCCGGGAGCGGGAATCTCAGCTCCATTTAAGCCACAGTAATCCGTTATCCCACCACAGAACAGAGAAATGTTTGAAGAACTGGTGTTCGCTATATTCTCCAGGGTCAGGGTATGGCCGTTGGCAATGATGGCGTTGCGCACCGGACTGGTAAAGTACAGCTCAATATCCTTAAAGGTCACATCTCCGGCCAGCACAATGCCCGATCTTCTCAACGTTATCCTTCTCCCTGTAATGGTGACAGTTCCCCCGCCGCCCCCAACGACAAGCGCATCTTCCCCGACTGTCTGCGGCACAAAAATGTCGCTTATCACGTTGATGGTAATGTCACCCGGGTTCCTAAGCACTGCTTCTAGCTCATCCCATGTACTGACATTCACTGCCGTCCCTGCCGCAAACGCCACATTGGGCAGCAGCGACAAAAGTATAGCCAGACAGAGAATAATACTGAATATTCGTTTTCTCCACATAAATCCTCCTGTGCTTTTCAGCCAAAACGCACGAATCCTGTAGGCTGCCCGATTCGTTCTGCTCCAGCCGTGTGAATGGCTTGATATGTATGTATCTCGCCGTAAAATAATATCTTTAACATTATACCAGAGGTTACCTGCCGCCTGCAAGAAAAATTCCCTTGAGTTTACCCCCTTACGGGTGAATCAAAAACTGCGCCATAACGTAATTGCTTAGGGAGATTCCTTCCTCCGTGAGATATATTCTTCCCGCTTCCTGGTGCAGCAGCCCTTCTTTATATAAGGAAGCAAGGACATCCCCATAGACGCCCTCCGGCTCTATCCCAAAGCAGTCCTTGAATTCCTCTCTGGAAATTCCTTCCATCATGCGCAGCCCCAGAAACATAAATTCCTCCATCTGCTCCTGACGGGTCAGCTTGGTGATATTTTGTTTTTCATAATTTCCTTTTATATAGTCTTCCAAATCTGTGGTATTGCCAAAACGTTCATTCTCCACCAGGGATGAGCTTCCCAGGCCCAGCCCCAGATAATTCTCCCTGCGCCAGTAGCCCATATTGTGCCTGCACTCTTTGCCGGCTCTGGCATAGTTGGAAATTTCGTAGCGGTGATAGCCCTGGGCGTCAAGATAGCTTCTGCTCCATTCATACATGGTGCGCTCCGTTTCCTCGGTGGGCAAAAGCCGGGGAACCTCTCCTCTTTCCCGGCGGGCTTCATCCTGGGAAAAGCTCTCGTAAAAGGGCGTTCCCTCCTCTATGATGAGGCTGTAGGCGGAAATATGCTCCGGGCGGAGAGCCGTTACCTTCCTCACGGTTGTCTGCCAGCTGGGCAGGGTCTGGCCGGGCAGGCCGGACATCAAATCCACATTGATATTGTCAAATCCGGCCTTTCTTAAGATATCGTAGCTCTTTAAAAAATCCTCATAGGTGTGAATCCGTCCCAAAAGCGTAAGCTCCTTCTGGCGGACAGATTGAAGTCCCAGGCTGACGCGGTTGATTCCGGCGCTTTTGTAGTGTGCTGCTTTTTGGGAATTTAACGTGCCGGGATTGCATTCTATGGTAATTTCCGCATCATTTTCCAGATGAAAGTAAAGATGAACCACTTCCATCAGGCGGGCAATGTCCTGCCCCAAAAGCACAGACGGCGTACCGCCCCCTACAAATACGGACGGTACGCTGTAGATTTTGTAAAATTCTGATTTAACTTTAATTTCTTCCACAAGAGCCTCCACATACCGGACTCTTGTGGATTCGTCTGCCGGCGCAGACAGAAAATCACAGTAGGCGCACTTTTTTACGCAAAAAGGAATATGCAGGTACAGCTCTAAATTTTTTCTGCTCATGTTAGTTATCATCCAGCTTCAGCACGCTCATAAATGCTTTCTGGGGAATCTCCACGTTTCCGATTTGACGCATACGCTTCTTGCCTTCCTTCTGCTTCTCCAGAAGCTTCCTCTTTCGGGAAATGTCTCCGCCGTAGCACTTGGCCAGCACATCCTTACGCATGGCCTTTACCGTCTCCCGGGCGATGACCTTGCTTCCTATGGCAGCCTGGATGGGAATTTCAAAAAGGTGCCTGGGTATCTCCTCCTTTAATTTTTCACACATTCTCCGGCCACGCTCGTAAGCGGTGGCGCTGTGCACAATGAAGGACAGGGCGTCCACCTCTTCTTTATTAATAAGGATGTCCAGCTTCACCAGCTCGCTTCGGGCATAGCCCTTCAGCTCGTAATCGAAGGAGGCATAGCCCCGGGAGCGTGATTTTAAGGCGTCAAAGAAATCATAAATAATTTCATTTAAGGGCAGGTCATATTTGATGAGAGCCCGGGTCTCCTCCATATATTCCATGCTGATATAGACTCCCCGGCGCTCCTGGCACAGGTCCATGATGGCTCCGATAAATTCGCTGGTCACCATGATTTCAGCGCTGACCATGGGCTCCTCCATATACTCAATTTCCGTGGGCTCCGGAAGGTTGGTGGGGTTGGTAAGGTCAATGACGCTGCCGTCGGTCTTGTGAACCTTATAAATTACGCTGGGAGCGGTGGTTACCAGGTCCAGGTTAAATTCCCGCTCCAGCCGTTCCTGAATGATTTCCAAATGCAAAAGACCTAAGAAACCGCAGCGGAAGCCGAAGCCCAAGGCCACAGAGGTCTCCGGCTCAAATTGAAGGGCCGCGTCGTTTAACTGTAATTTCTCCAGGGCATCCCGAAGGTCCGGGTATTTGGCTCCGTCTGCCGGGTACATGCCACAGTAAACCATGGGATTTACCTTCTTATAGCCAGGCAGGGCCTCCTTGCAGGGGTTCTGGGCATTTGTAATGGTGTCGCCTACCCGGGTGTCCTTTACATTCTTAAGGCTGGCGGTAATGTAGCCTACCATCCCGGCAGAAAGCTCTTCACAGGGGATAAACTGGCCCGCGCCAAAATAGCCCACCTCCACTACATCTGCAGTGGCCCCGGTGGCCATCATGCGTATGGGGGTGCCCACCTTTACGGAGCCTTCCATCAGGCGGCAGAATACGA
>CAPNGW010000196.1:1307-1589 GCA_948665105.1 uncultured Lachnospiraceae bacterium | reverse complement strand
CGTCTTGGCGGATATCTGAGGGGCATCCTGGGCCTCTAAGCCGATGACGTCCTCAATTTCATCAATGACCCGCTGGGGCTCTGCACTGGGAAGGTCAATTTTGTTGATAACCGGAAGGACGTCAAGGTCATGGTCCAAGGCCAGATACACATTGGCCAGGGTCTGGGCCTCGATTCCCTGGGCGGCATCCACCACCAGCACAGCGCCGTCGCAGGCTGCCAGACTTCGGGACACCTCATAATTAAAATCCACATGGCCCGGGGTGTCAATAAGGTTAAAAAT
>CAPNGW010000196.1:0-1297 GCA_948665105.1 uncultured Lachnospiraceae bacterium | reverse complement strand
ACTCTTCACCGTTTCTGGCTTTGTAGACAATTCGGACGGACTGGGCCTTGATGGTGATTCCCCGCTCCCGCTCCAGGTCCATGTTATCCAGCACCTGGGACTGCATCTCCCGGCTTGTTAAGAGGCCGGTCATCTCAATAATGCGGTCCGCCAGGGTGGATTTCCCGTGATCTATATGTGCGATAATGCAAAAATTTCGGATTTTACTTTGGTCGATAGCTGGCATCTGGTTCCTCCTGTGGTACATACTGATATGCGAAAATGCGCCATGATAAGCTGAAAAAACTCATTTCCTATGGCTCATTGTCTAGTGGACATTGTACCTTATCCGCAGTGCGAACTCGAAAAACCTGCGGTTTTCCTCGTTCACGGGCATTCGCCCTATGCGTCCGCAATCTGAAAAAATTGTCAGCAAGCTGACATTTTTTCATCTTACGTCCGCGCACTGCTCATTGTCTAGTGGACATTGTACCTTATTCACTAAGCTCGATAACACCTCGCTAAGTGAATAGGTATTACTCACACTAACCTCACGCTTCGCCTTTGGCTCGCATTCGCTAAGTGTTCATATTATAGCATACCAATCCGCCCTTGTCCAAGGCTTTTTACGGGCTTAAAACTTTATGCAGCATATCTGCCAGAGGCTCCATGGCATTCATGGCCTCTTCAAAGGTATTGGTCTGAGCCCCCACCTCCACCAGCATACTCTTGGGGCGGTAATGAAGGTTGTAGCGGTATCCTTTTAAATAATTGGGCCTGGTAAAGCCGGGATAATATTCCTCTCCCATAAGCTTTGTCTGAAGGGAAAAGGCCAGGTTATCCTGTATGTAGGGGTTGTTAAGGTAAGCCAAATCGCCGTTTGATGTGGTACGGCTTAAGCCGTTAAAAAGCATAATCTTGGCCGTGGGCTTCCCATTCACCTCCGTTACCAGCTTTCCGCTGCCGATGCCGTCCCGGTGCACATCGATAACCACCTCAATGGATGGATTCTCCGCCAGTATCCGCTCCACCGCCGGCCCGGCATAGGCGTAAGCATTGTCATGATCAATGACATCGTATTCTCCGGTGTCGTGGATAACGTTAAAGCCATATTGCTCCGTTAAGAGCTTTGTCAAATAGGAGCCTACCGCCACGATGGAGGTGGAGGAGTCTCCTGTGGAATCGGCATAGCCTTCCTGGGAGTGGGTGTGATGGATGAGAATCTGGGGCTGGTCGGAGGTGGTGGTAAGACGCATGTCCCGGCCCAGCAGTTCCTGGGCGTTGAGCTGACTTCCGTCGATGGTGGTGGTCCTATCCA
>CAPNGW010000195.1:3601-5136 GCA_948665105.1 uncultured Lachnospiraceae bacterium | reverse complement strand
CGGGAGTAAACTCCACCGTATAAGGGAACGGTGGAATTTAAAATTTCATTTTAGATATGAATATGATATTGACGCTTTGCCTTGCACAATGATGAAAAAACAGATAAAATTAGCTCTGGAAATATTGGTAAGGTAATGACGAATCAGAGGATTTTGAAATGAAAAAGAGTAACCTGCAAATGTCGGAAACCTTCCGCCTGGGTGCATTGCTGGCGGTATGCGGAGGATTTCTGGATGCATATACTTATCTTTGCCGGGGGCACGTCTTTGCCAATGCCCAGACGGGGAATGTGGTGCTGCTAGGACTCAATCTGGCCCAGGGTCAGGTGGCGGAGGCACTTGGCTATGTGATTCCCATTGTGGCTTTCGCCCTGGGAATTGTGCTGGCAGAGCTTCTGCGTGGAGCCTTTTGCAAAAGACGGCTTCACTGGCGCCAGGCAGTGATTCTGGTGGAGGTTGGAATCCTGCTGTTTGTGGCATTTTTGCCTCAGGGAAGATGGGATACTACGGCCAATGTGCTGGTGGCCTTTGTCTGCGCCATGCAGGTACAGACCTTCCGGAAAATGCAGGGAAGCGTCTATGCAACCACCATGTGTACCGGCAATCTGCGAAGCGGCACGGAGCTTTTGGTGGATTATTTTAAGACAGGAGACAAAAGTCTTTTAAAGAAGGGACTGGCCTTTTACGGCATTATTCTGTTTTTTATTGTGGGGGCCGCCCTGGGGGCTTTCTTTGCAGTGGTTCTTGGAATCTGGGCGGTGCTGGTGGCAGCCGGACTGCTGCTCTGTGCTCTGGGGATGATGTTTTTCTGAACAAGGTTTTTCCGGGGAATGGTGTATTTTTCATTGTAATGGAAAGGATGTTTCGTTATAATGAAAGAATGACAGAATATATTAGGAGGAAAAAAGCTTGGAAACAGTGATTGTTCTTGACTTTGGCGGACAATATAACCAGTTGATTGCCCGCCGTGTGCGGGAGTGCAACGTGTATTGCGAGGTGAAGCCATATACCATAAGCCTGGAAGAATTGAAGGCGTCAAACCCCAAAGGCATTATATTTACCGGCGGGCCCAACAGTGTCTACGACGAGGCCTCTCCCCGTTGTGGAAAGGAAATTTTCGAGTTGGGGATTCCCATTTTGGGAATCTGCTATGGCTCTCAGCTTATGGCACACATGCTGGGCGGCCAGGTGGAGACGGCACCAGTCAGCGAGTACGGCCATACGGAGGTGACAATAGATAAACGGGATGAGCTGTTTGACAGTGTGGCGGACAAGACCGTGTGCTGGATGAGCCACACAGATTATATCTCCAGAGCGCCGGAGGGCTTTGAGGTGACGGCACACACGCCGGTATGTCCGGTGGCGGCCATGTCCAACCCAAAGAAGAAGCTGTATGCCATCCAGTTCCATCCTGAGGTGATGCACACCCGGGAGGGGGAGAAAATGCTTGGCAACTTCGTGTTTAAGGTATGCGGATGCAGTGGGGACTGGCGGATGGATTCCTTTGTGGAGACGTCTGTTTTAAAGCTTCGGGA
>CAPNGW010000195.1:0-3573 GCA_948665105.1 uncultured Lachnospiraceae bacterium | reverse complement strand
GGTGCTCTGCGCCTTGTCGGGAGGTGTGGATTCCTCTGTGGCGGCAGTGCTTTTGTCAAAGGCCATCGGGAAACAGCTGACCTGCGTGTTTGTGGATCACGGTCTGCTTCGGAAGAATGAGGGCGATGAGGTGGAAGCCGTATTTGGACCGGAGGGAGCCTACGAGCTGAATTTTATCCGGGTGAATGCTGGGAAGCGCTTTCTTGAGAAATTGAAGGGCGTGACAGAGCCGGAGGACAAGCGAAAAATAATCGGCGGGGAGTTTATCCGTATTTTTGAGGAGGAAGCAAAGAAAATCGGCACGGTGGATTTCCTGGTGCAGGGGACCATTTACCCGGATGTGATTGAGTCGGGGCTGGGCCAGTCTGCAGTAATCAAATCCCACCACAACGTGGGGGGATTACCGGATGTGGTGGACTTTAAGGAAATTATTGAGCCCCTGAGGATGCTGTTTAAGGATGAGGTGCGCCGGGCCGGGCTTGAACTTGGGATTCCAGAGCACCTGGTATTCCGGCAGCCCTTCCCGGGACCGGGGCTGGGTATCCGCATCATCGGTGAGGTGACGGAGGAAAAGGTCCGGATGGTTCAGGAGGCAGATTTCATTTACCGGGAGGAGATTGCCAGAGCAGGGCTTGAGACAATGCCGGGGCAGTATTTTGCGGCTCTTACCAATATGCGCTCCGTGGGAGTCATGGGAGATTTTCGGACATATGACTATGCCGTTGCCCTGCGGGCGGTGGATTCCAGCGATTTCATGACGGCGGAGGCAACGGAGCTGCCCTGGGAGGTCCTCAAAAAGGTCACCAGCCGGATTGTCAATGAGGTGAAGGGAGTCAACCGGGTACTGTATGATTGTACCGGGAAGCCGCCTGGGACGGTGGAATTTGAGTGAAGAAAAATTTATATAGATTTTAAGAAATGGGGGTGATAAGGTGTTGGACGAAACGACACAACCAACATTTATGCAGGAGGTAAAGGCAAAACGTACTGCAAAAAACAGTGTGTTTTTAGACCTTTTTCAAGATAAAAAGAATTTATTGAAGTTGTATAAAACATTGCACCCAGAAGATACAGCTGCAACAGAGGATACGTTGGATATTGTTACGATAGACAATGTATTGACAGATAATTTGTATAATGATTTGGGCATAATGGTAGGTAACAACAGATTGCTATTGCTTTTGGAAGCGCAATCCAGTTGGACGATGAATATTTTAATCAGAATATTACTGTACTTAGCACAGAGTTACCACGAATATTTTGAGCGAACCAGCCAAAGTTTATATAAGTGCAAGAAAGTAAAAATGCCGAAGCCTGAACTGTATATTATATACACAGGAAGCAAAGGCAGAAAGCCCGACACCATATCTTTATCAAAAGAATTTTTTGACGGTGTGGATATTGATATTGAGGTAAAGGCCAAAGTCATATATGAGAGTGACAAGGACAATATTATCAATGAATACATTGTTTTCTGCAAAGTTTTTAATGAGCAGATAAAAGAGCATGGAATGACAAAACAGGCGGTTATAGAAACAATCCGTATTTGCAAGGACAGAAATATCTTAAAACAGTATCTAAGTAGCAAGGAAGTGGAGGTAGTTACGATTATGATGAGTTTATTTGATGATGAGCAGATTATGAGAACCTATGCAAAAGATATGGAAAGAGAAACAACGAAAAGAAACGTGATAACAATGATAAAGAAAGGACGAATTACAGTAGAAGAAATTTCAGCTTTTTTCCCCGAATTAACATCAGATGATGTAGAAGAAATCGAAAGAGAAATTATGCAATTAGCATAATCAATCATTTCAATCAAAATCCAATCAAATATAGTAACAGAGTTAGAGCATATAGAAATGGTTAGTGATCTATATGCTCTATTTTTGCCACAAAGGAGGAACAGTTGCAGCAGGGGCCGCCTAAATATATACAAAACCAGTTCAAAAATTGAAAAATTCCATACTTTCATGTATAATTGGATAAGAAGTATAGATTGGTAAATCGAGGCTACAGGAGGTACAAAAGCATGAGGAATATGATTGCATACTGCGGACTGGATTGTGAAAAATGCGATGCATATATTGCAACAATCCATGATGACCAAGGGCTGCGTGAGAAAACCGCAAAACTGTGGGCGGAGTTAAATCATGCGCCCATAATCACGCGTGGGGACTGCCCAGATATTGGAGTCTTCTCATGAGGTATGAAGGAATGGTTTACCGGCCTCCCAGTGAGGCCCGTAGCCTGATTCTCCAGTTGACCATCGGATGCGCCCGGAATGAATGTACCTTCTGTAGTATGTACAAGGACAAAAAATTCCGCATCCGCAATCTGGAAGAGGTTGTCGAAGATATAAAAATGGCTAAAAACCATTATAGACTTGGGATTGAGCGGGTATTTCTGGCAGACGGGGATGCTTTAATTGTAAAAACCAAGGATTTGCTCTACATTATGGATAAAATCCATGAAATCCTTCCCACCGTCAACCGAATTACCATCTACGGCGCGCCCAAGGATGTTCTTGCAAAAAAGCCGGAAGAGCTGAAGCTGCTTAGGGAAGCCGGGCTTAATATGGTCTACATGGGCGCCGAGTCCGGCTCTGACAAGGTGCTGAAAAGTGTCAGGAAAAATGCCACCCAGGCAGAGATAATAGAAGCCGGACAGAAATTAAAATCCACTGGCTTAAAGTCCTCCATCACCCTTATTTCCGGCCTTGGCGGTGTGGAAGATTTGGAAGAGCACGCCGTCCAGTCCGCGAAAGTAATTTCCGCCATAAAACCGGAGTATGCCAGCCTCCTGACGCTGCTCATCGAACCGGGTACCCAGCTCTATCATCAGTGGAAGGCGGGAGACTTTCATCCTCTGGAGGGACCGGAAGCTGTCTTTAAGGAAATGAGACTTTTTCTCCAAAACATTGACAGTGAAGGGACTGTGTTCCGCGCAAACCACGCATCCAACTACCTCCCCTTAGCCGGAACCTTTAACCGGGATATTCCTGCCCTGCTGGCCCAGATTGAGCACGCAGTCCAAAACCACCTGTTCCGCCCGGATGCTTTCCGCCAGCTATAGCAGGGCCCATGTATTGGCTGATACGGATGACGAAGACGTTCTGTGGGTACTTTATAAGACGCCATAGAAAACAGCAATTGCAAAATATCAAACGCTCATATATAATGAATGAGTACGCCTTAGGATTGGAGGTGCGGGTAAGGATGCGGGGAGGCTAAAAAGGACATGCTTCTTATTTGGGAAAAAACAGAACTGGTAATATTATACAAAATAAGGTGATTAAAACTGTGTATTTGTAACGAAATGCAAAGCATTTCGGAAAAAAGGGACTCATGTCCTATACTAATTAAGGAACATGTGTCACAATTTGTCTATAAGTTTATTTAACCACCAATAATAAAGAGAGGGAAAGATTATGAAAAAAAGACTTATTTCATTGGTACTTGCAGGAATGATGGTACTTTCACTGGCAGCCTGTGGCTCCGGTGGCGATGGCGCAAAAGATTCTGACAAAGAGACAAACCAGGGCGGTGAAGAGACTGGTGGCGGCGAGGAAAC
>CAPNGW010000194.1 GCA_948665105.1 uncultured Lachnospiraceae bacterium | reverse complement strand
AGACTTTAAGGTGGACTATACCCCTGTCTTTGGAGACCCCATTGATTTGCAGCGGTTCGGCGAGATTGGCAAGAAGGGCGTGCTGGCACTGATGTGCGACAGTACCAATGCGGAGCGGCCCGGATACACCAGTTCTGAGAAGACCGTGGGCAAGACCTTTGACAATATTTTTGCGGACCACACCAACTCCAGAATCATTGTGGCCACCTTTGCCTCCAATGTGGACCGGGTGCAGCAGATTATCAATTCGGCGTACAAATACGGCCGCAAGGTAGTGGTGGAGGGCCGCAGCATGGTGAATATCATCACCATTGCCGCAGAGCTGGGGTATATCAGTATTCCCGACAAGACTCTTATTGATATTGAGCAGATTAAGAATTACCCCAATGAGCAGACGGTTCTCATTACCACGGGAAGCCAGGGAGAATCCATGGCGGCTCTGTCCCGTATGGCGGCCAATCTTCATAAGAAGGTTACCATACAGCCCGGGGATACGGTAATCTTCAGCTCCAGTCCCATACCGGGCAATGAGAAGGCGGTGTCAAAGGTAATCAACGAGCTGTCTGTGAAGGGGGCCAACGTGATTTTCCAGGATACCCATGTATCCGGTCACGCCTGCCAGGAGGACATTAAGCTCATATATTCTCTGGTGAAGCCCCAATATGCCATCCCCGTCCATGGGGAGTACCGGCATCTGAAGGCTCAGGCCAGAATTGCCCAGGAGCTGGGTTATGACAAGGAGGATATCTTCATTCTCACCTGCGGCGATGTGCTGGAGCTTGACGGGAATGGCGCGGACATCACCGGAGAGGTGCCTGTGGGGGATATTATGGTGGATGGTCTGGGCGTAGGCGATGTTGGAAACATCGTTTTGAGAGACCGCCAGCATCTGGCCGAGGACGGCATCATCATCGTGGTGCTTACCCTGGATGGCAGAAGCGGCCAGGTTATGGCCGGGCCGGATATCGTCACCCGTGGCTTTGTGTATGTACGGGGCTCAGAGAGCCTTATGGATGAGGCCAGAAAGGTCCTGGAGGGCACCGTGGAGCATTGCATGGACAAAAATATCACCGATTGGGGCAAGATTAAGACGGAGATTAAAGATGCACTGGGCGAATTCGTCTGGAGAAAAACAAAGCGCCGTCCCATGATTATGCCTATTATCATGGAAGTGTAACGCCTATGAGCTATGTAGAGGACTGTCTGAAAGAGTTGACCTTGGCTGTTTTGAACAGTGAAGAATATACAAAGTACCAGGAAATCCGAGGGAAGATAAAGCTGGAGCCGGAGAAGGAGAGGACCATCCACAATTTCCGCAGACGCAATTATCTGCTGCAGAGAAGTAAGGACAACATGGACCTCTTTGAGGAGATAGACCGTCTGGAGCAGGAATTTGCCCGGTTTCGGCAGGAACCGCTGGTGGATGAGTATCTGGCGGCGGAGCTGGCCGTCTGCCGGTTGATTCAGAATATCAATATGACGCTGATGGAGCAGATTGACTTCGATTTGTGTTTCGTGGACCAATGAGAAAAGAGGGGTTGTATGAGTGCCAGTAAAATCGTTCTGAATATACTGTATGTTTGTACTACCATATTGCTATTCATTGTGGTTGCCTTCAGCCTGCTGAAGCTGGGGGCCGCCTCCTACAGCATGGGCTACCGGGTATTTACGGAGCAGCCGATGGAACGCTCTCCCGGCAGGGATGTGGTGGTGGAGGTAGCTGAAGGTGTATCGGCCCATGAGCTTGGAATTATTCTTGAGGAGAAGGGGCTTGTGAAGGATGCCAATCTCTTCCTGATTCAGATGAAGCTGTTTTCCTACCCCAACAAGGTACGTCCGGGGCTTTATACCTTAAATACCTCCCAGACTGCCAAGGATATGCTGGCTGTGATGACGGCAAAGCAGGTGAAGGAGGAAGGAAAAGAGGACGGCGGAGCTTCGAAATAATGGGGGCAATATGGTTTCAGAGGAACGTTTGGCGGCCTTTATCAATACCTTTGATACAGGCAATACAGGAATACTTTATGAAATTGAACAAGAGGCGCACAAAAATTACGTGCCGATTATACGAAGAGAAATGCAAAGCCTGCTCCGGCTGCTTCTTGCCATGAAGCAGCCGGGGACCATCCTGGAGGTGGGAACGGCAGTGGGTTTCTCTTCCCTTTTCATGCTCTTTAATAATCCGCAGCCCTGTCGGATTGTTACCATAGAAAATTACCATAAAAGAATCCCGGTGGCCAGAGAGAACTTTGCCCGGGCGGGAAAAGCGGACGTAATTGAACTGATAGAGGGAGATGCTCAGGCGGTACTAAAGGAGCTCTCAGAGCCCTTTGACTTTATTTTTATGGATGCGGCAAAGGGCCAGTATCTGAATTTTTTGCCGGAGGTTTTAAGGCTCCTTAAGGAGGGCGGCACCCTGGTGTCCGATAATGTGCTTCAGGAGGGGGATATTCTGGAATCCCGCTATGTGGTTACCAGAAGAAACCGTACCATCCATAAGAGGATGCGGGAGTATCTCTTTGAGCTGACGCACCATCCTGCGCTTATCACAGCACTTCTGCCTGTGGGGGACGGAATTACCGTAAGCAGTAAGAGAAGAGGGGAGCAGATATGAAGAAACCGGAATTACTGGTTCCAGCCAGCAGCCTGGAGGTATTGAAAATAGCTATTGCATACGGCGCCGACGCGGTATACATCGGAGGGGAGGCCTTCGGGCTTCGGGCCAAGGCCAAGAATTTCTCTCTTAAGGAAATGGGGGAGGGGATTGCCTTCGCACATGAGAGGGGAGCCAGAGTCTATGTGACGGCCAACATTTTGGCCCACAACGACGACCTTGCCGGCGTGAGGACATATTTTGAGGAATTAAAAGAAATAAAGCCGGATGCGCTGATTATTTCCGACCCCGGGATTTTCACCATTGCCCGGGAGGTCTGCCCGGAGATTGAAGTACATATCAGCACTCAGGCCAACAACACCAATTACGGCACCTACCGGTTCTGGTATGGATTGGGGGCCAGGCGGGTTGTGTCCGCCCGGGAGCTTTCCCTTAAGGAGCTTAAGGAGATTCGGAGAAACATTCCAAAAGATATGGAGATGGAGACCTTTATTCACGGAGCCATGTGTATCTCCTATTCGGGCCGGTGTCTATTGAGCAATTATTTTACAGGGAGGGACGCCAACCGGGGGGCCTGCACCCATCCCTGCCGCTGGAAGTATGCGGTGGTGGAGGAGAAGCGTCCGGGAGAGTATCTTCCGGTGTATGAAAATGAGCGTGGAACCTACATTTTCAACTCCAAGGATTTGTGTATGATTGAACACATCCCAGAGCTTATGGAGTCTGGCATAGACAGCTTCAAGATAGAAGGACGGATGAAGACGGCCCTCTATGTGGCCACCGTGGCAAGGACTTATCGGAAGGCCATTGACGATTATCTGGAATCCCAGGAAAAGTATCAGGAGAATCTTCCGTGGTACCGGGAGCAGATTACAGGCTGTACCTACCGCCAGTTTACCACCGGATTTTTCTTTGGAAAACCCGATGAGACCACGCAGATATATGACAATAACACTTACGTGAAGGAATATACGTATCTGGGAATTGTGGGAGAGGGTAATACCCTGGGGCAGTACCGCATTGAGCAGCGAAACAAGTTCTCGGTGGGGGAGGTTCTTGAGGTTATGAAGCCGGGCGGGGAAAACGTTGCGGTGACGGTGAGGGGCATCTATAACCAGGAGGGAGAACCCATGGAATCCGCGCCCCATCCCAAACAGATACTGTGGGTAGACTTGGGACAGCCCCTTGAGGCTTTCGATATACTACGAAGACAAGAAGAGGAGGAACAGGAAGATGAACGGTGACAGATATGTGGCTTATGTGGGGACCTATACTCACGGGAACAGTGTGGGCATTCACCTGTACGATGTGGATATGGAGCAGGGAAGGCTTAAGGAGCGGAAGGTAATTCCCATCAACAACCCCTCGGATTTGACAGTTTCCAAGGATGGCAGATTTCTATACTCCATTGCGGATGAGGGGGTGGAGTCCTTCAAAATTCTGCCGGACGGGGACTTAGAGCCCATCAATGAGGCGTGGATTGGCGGTATGCGCGGCTGCTATGTGGAGGTGGATGACAAAAACCGTTACCTCTTTGTGGCCGGATACCACGATGGCCGGGTTACCATGATGCGTTTAAAGAAGGATGGCGGTATCGGAGAAATTGCCGACGGAATTTTTCATCAGGGAATGGGAAGAAACATTGCAGAGCGCAATTCCAGGCCTCATGTCAACTGCGTGATGCTGACGCCGGTGAAGCAGAATTACCTTTGCGCCGTGGACGGTGGTCTGGATCATGTGAAGATTTACCAGCTGGATTACACCCACGGTAAAATGAAAATTGCCGATATTTTAAGATGCCCCATCAATTCCGGCCCGAGAATGATACGGTTCACCAAGGACGGACGGTTTGCCTATGTGCTGTGTGAGCTCAAGAATACGGTGGAGGTGTATCAGTATGAGTGCAGCCCCAAGGGGCCGGTATTTGAGTTCGTCCAGAGTATTTCCACGGTGGAGCAGGAGGAAAAGAAGAGCAGCGGTGCATCGGGGATGGAGCTGTCCATGGACGGCAGGTACCTGTTCTGCTCCAATGCGGGGCCAAACTCAGTCATTGTCTATGAGGTGAATCAGGATACCGGGATGCTCACGGAGGTGTGCAACTCCAAAATCAGCGGCGACTATCCCAAAACCCTGGGGATTTTCCCGGACGGGGAGCATTTTGCCAGCCTGAATCACGATACCAATGAGATTACGTTGTTTAAGATGAACTATGAGAAGCAGCATTTTCTCATGATGGGGCGCCCCATTAAGATTGAGACGCCCAACTGTATTCATTTTCATAAGCTGGGGTAGGGGTGAGTAAAATGCTACCAGGGTCAAATACCCCGTTGCCTGGCAGCACTGCAAGCTTGATATCCCATTGCTTGAAGCGGAGCATTTGATTTTCCTGCTACTCCAAATATATTTCCTTCAAATGTTCCATTTTCGCCCCCATATTGGAGAGCAGTAAGTCCGCCAGCGTCAGGGCAGCCATGGCTTCCACCACCACAACGGCCCGGGGGACGATAATGGGGTCATGGCGGCCCT
>CAPNGW010000193.1 GCA_948665105.1 uncultured Lachnospiraceae bacterium | reverse complement strand
AATCCCGGGAGGATGAAATTGCCTACTGCAAACAGCACGGCATCGACCTGCCCTTCTCTGCCAATTCCAGCTACAGCCGCGATAGGAACCTGTGGCACATCAGCCATGAAGGTCTGGAATTGGAAGACCCGGCAGTGGAGCCCAATTACGACCATCTGCTGGTGCTGGGTGTGACCCCCGAGAAGGCGCCCGAGGAAGGGGAATACGTAACCATGACCTTTAAGGCCGGTGTCCCCAAGTCAGTCAACGGCAAAAAGATGAAGGTGTCCGATATTATCCGTACTCTGAACCAGTTGGGCGGAAAGCACGGCATCGGCATTGTGGATATTGTGGAAAACCGTGTGGTTGGCATGAAATCCCGGGGCGTGTATGAAACGCCCGGCGGAACCATTCTGATGGAGGCCCACCAGCAGCTGGAGGAACTGGTCCTTGACAGGGCCACCATGGAGACCAAAAAGGACATGGGCAATAAGATGGCCCAGATTGTATATGAAGGAAAATGGTTCACTCCCCTCAGGGAGGCAGTGCAAGCCTTCGTGGAGTCCACACAGAAATATGTGACCGGAGAAGTGAAATTCAAATTATACAAGGGCAACATAATAAAGGCCGGCACCACCTCTCCCTACTCTCTGTACAGCGAATCTCTGGCAAGCTTCACCACCGGTGAGCTTTACGACCACCATGACGCCAGCGGGTTTATCACCTTGTTCGGACTGCCGTTGAAGGTGCGGGCCATGAAGCTGGCCGAGGCGGAGAAGACGCAGAAGTAGATATCCTTTGAATATCATGGATTTTAAAGCCACGGATAAATCTTAAAATTACTGATTTTTTGCCCGGTATAATCCGCCGGCTGCATGACAGCAGATGCCATGCAGCCGGCGGTTCTTCTTGACAACAGAAAACTCCCGGAGCACGTTTTCTATTGCTGATTTTCTCCTTCTTCTCTCTCATCTTCCAGAATGTGGAACCCCTCCTCCACCACCGCACTCAGATAAAACAGCAATTCCACAATACAAAAAACTACGATACATCTTGTCATTTGTCCATAACCTCAAAAATAATACTTATAGTATATATTTTTCCAAATTGAGTGTCAATAGTCTATTGTTTGGGAATAATAATATTTATAGTCTATATAAAAAGGACATGCGGATTTCAAGCATGTTGTACAAAGAAGGGGTTTTTTATGTCTATAGCGGCGGAAGTAGGACAGCGGATTCGCTTTTACCGAAAGGAACAAAAAATGAGCCAGGAACATCTGGCGGAGGTGTGTAACTTTCACCCCACGTATATCGGGCAGCTGGAACGAGGGGAAAAAAATGCAACCCTTGAGAGCATCTACCGCATCACCCAGGGACTTGGAATTTCCATGAGCCAGTTATTGGAGCATCTTGACGCTTTTGAAAAGGAGGCGGAAAGTATTCCCCTCCAGGTCTATCATCAGCTGCTTCCTCTTCCACGAGAGAAGCAAAAAAAGGCGAAAAAGGTGTGGGAGGATATTTTAGAGCTCATGGAGTGATATATCTCCCAGAACCTGGGTGTTAAAAGCTCCCGGCAGGCCGCACATACGGCTTTGCCGGGAGCTTTCTCCCATAGCCTTATTAATTTTATCAGCCTCTCTTCTTCCCACCAAGGAGAAGCAGCAGTACTCCGCACACCACCGCCATCCCCACTGTAGTGCCCCAGAGCGCTGCCGGACTACTCTCCATCCAGGAAAGCACTCCCGTTTCCGTCCGAAGCACAGTCAACAGGTTGGCTCCCATATGTCCCAGGACTGCCCCGTAGAGATTGTGGGTTTTCTCCAGAAAATATACCATGAGAAGTCCCATGAAGAAGGCATAGATAAACTGCACCAGGTTCATGTGCAGGCCGCCGAAAATCAGAGCTGATACCAGGGCCGCCACAGGGATACCCAGCCAGTCGGAAAGCCTTCCATACACAATGCCCCGGTACAAAAGTTCCTCCACTAAAGGAATCAGAATACCGGCTCCCAGTATTTCAAACACCAGTCCGCCCCCGTAAAAATGTGCGGTAACATTCTGATATCCCTGTGACAGCTCCACCAGTCCTGTTGCCCCGATGATATTGTTCAGCGCCAGTCCCGCCAGGGCACCGGCAAAAAATGTTAAAACGCCATTTAATATTTTTCTATCTCTCGTCAGTTCCGCCAGCTCATTGGAGGTCCGCTGATAGAATACCGTCATCGTCAGCTGGTCTCTCCGGTAATAGTTATAGAGAACAGGCAGAGCCACCGCCGTGGATATGGTCTGAAGCAGCATATAATATTGAACATACGTCTCTTCCCCCACACCCAGAAATAGTGACGACAGATAAATCACCACATTGGATATCACGTAGTAAATCAGGATTGGATAAATGACATTCCAGGCCTTTACAAATCCGTTAGTCTTCAAAATATGCCTCCACTTCTCTCATACTGTTTACGATATCCACAACACCTGCTTTCTCAAGCTCCTCTCGGGTGCCAAAGCCATAGCTGACCCCAAGACAGTCCATCCCCACTTCCCGGGCCCCCCATGCATCGTACTGGGTATCTCCCACCAAAATGCACCGGTTTACATCCTCCACACCCAGCCTCTCCAATGTCATTTTTAACACATCGGCCTTCTTTGAGATTTTACCGTCGTCCGTGGCTCCCCCAATGTAATCAAAGAACCCGTCAATATCAAAATGGCAAAGCAATTCCATGCATGCAGTAAGGTTCTTGGAGGATGCCACGGCCAGTATGTAGCCTTTCTTCTTTAAGTCAGTCAGCACTTCCCTGACATCAGGATAAAGCTTGGTCTCAAATTTTGAGCGAACCATATATCTCTCCCGGTATACCCTGAGCATCTCCTCGGCCTGCTCCTGGGGCAGGCCGAACACTTCCACAAATTTGCTTCGCAGAGGAGGCCCGATAAAGATACGAAGCTTCTTTAAATCCACCACTTCTCCGCTTATATGCTGCCACGCATGGCGGATGCTCTTAGTGATTCCTTCCTCCGTGTTGAGCAAAGTCCCGTCAAGATCAAAAAGGATAAAATGCTTTTTCATAAGTTCCTCCATCTGTCTCCTAAGTAATATTTAAAATGCCATTTGTCCTGTCAGCATTTTATTTTATCATGTATCCATGACATTTTACATAGTCTATTATACATTTTACATCTCATTTAGGCAATCACGAATCACATCAAACCTGCAAAAAGACCACAGGCTTTCGTTCCTGCGGTCTTCTATGGTATTCGCTTTACATTTATAATACTGGACTGTCATCGTCCGGTGGCTGTTCCTCTGCAATAGAGATATATTCTTCGAGCCGCTGCTGTTCCAATCCGGCAATCATCTCAGCGAAAGGAGTAAGGTCGCCGTTTACAGCATATGTTTCCAGTGCTTCGAAATATTCCAGACGGTTTTCCTTTGCAATGGACACAGGGAGGAACCCCTTTGACAAAAGCTGATAGTTCATAATCATACGGGAAGTTCTTCCGTTGCCATCTGTAAATGGATGGATTCTTACAAACTCCGCATGTGTCCACGCTGCAAGTTCAATGACATTCAAATCTGTTCTGTACGGCAGGTCTGCAAAAAAGTTTTTGACCTGACGATACATTTCACTTGGGTTCGGAGGTCTGTGACCTGCGCCGGTGATACGGACTTCTATGTTCCGGTACACACCGCCAACTAATATATTTTCCATGAGCAGAGCATGAATGTCTTTGACTGTATTTTCATCGAGTGGCTTCCCTTGGGCAACGCACTTCTGCACATAGACAAAAGCTTTGGCGTGGTTTACAACTTCATATATCTCACGCAGTTCTTTCCCACCGACAGAGAGACCATCCTCAATAATCGCTTTGGTCTGAATCAGGGTCAGTGTGTTCCCTTCGATAGCTGTGGAATTATGTGCATATTCAATATTGAAACTGTTATCAAAACTTAACAGCACTTCCGCCGGAAGCTCTGTGCGCTTTTCCGCTACGGTTTTCTTTAATTGCAGAAGCAGTTCATAATTCATCTCTACCCACCTCTCTTTCGGATTGCATGGCGTTCATTATAGCACAGCAAAGCACAATATTCAAGGAGTACAAATTTTTTGAGTTGCCCCATTTTTTAGCCATATCATATATACTATCATCAAATAAAAAATGTAAAATACTGGATTTTTGTTATAATTCTATGATATCATATTTCCTATGAGATGAAAACTTTTATCACAGGAGGAATCATGGATAACAAAATACGGTGTGCATGGCTTGATGGTTCTGATATATATACGGAATACCATGATAATGAATGGGGCAAACCTGTTCACGACGACAACAAATTATTTGAAATGCTGACATTAGAGGCATTTCAGGCTGGTCTAATGTGGATAACCATACTCAAAAAGCGGGAAGCCTTTCGAATTGCCTTTGACGGATTTGATCCTAATATAGTTGCAAATTACAATGAAGAAAAAGTAGAAGAGCTGCTTCTAAACGAGGGAATTATTCGTCATAGAGGAAAAATTGTTGCAGCCATTAACAATGCCAAGTTGTTTCTAGCTATACAAAAACAATACGGTAGTTTCGATAAATTTATATGGAGCTATGTTGATAATAAACCGATTGTAGGTCATTACGCAACAATGGAAGAGCTTCCCGCAACTACTGAAATTTCTGACAGACTAAGCAAAGACCTTAAAAAAATGGGATTTAAGTTTTTAGGTTCAACAACAGTTTATGCTTTTATGCAAGCCACTGGAATGGTTAATGACCATATGACAAATTGTTTTTGCAGAACAGAATAAAGCAAAAAGGAACTACCGAAGCAGTCCCAGTATCTGCTTTTTATACTCCAGAAATTCCACCGTGAGTCCGTACTCCTTTTCCCGGAGGGCTTTCTTGTCCAACGTAAGCTCCGCGGTGATTTTTCCCGGCCTTCCTGTCATAATGTAAATGCGGTCCGACAGAAAAATGGCCTCATCCATGTCGTGGGTGATGAAAATGGTGGACATTTTAATCTGCTCCATCACCTTCAGATACCAGCGGTGCATCTCACCCTTGGTGATGGCATCCAGAGCACTGAAGGGCTCGTCCAGCAAGGCCACCTTCTGTGAAAAGAGATACGTCCGAAGGAGAGCCGCCCGCTGGCGCATGCCACCGGAAAGCT
>CAPNGW010000192.1:2756-5168 GCA_948665105.1 uncultured Lachnospiraceae bacterium | reverse complement strand
ATTTGGGCTGCTTGCCCACGCGAATCAGATAATCGTACAGCTCCGTCTTGGTGCAAAGCTGGTAAGAACCGTTAAGCTCCACAATCCGGATGCCCCGGTCCAAAGCCTCATACCGGTCCATCATTTCCCCGGTAAGCCGTCGCACATCCTCGATGGTGATTTCCAGGGCCGCCGCTATCCTGCCCGCCTCCACGGATTCCCCCATGGCAAATAAAATGGCCTCGATGGCCGCCTCTAGTCTCTGTCTTTCCTGCATAATCATAACTCCATATGTATAGTTCTGGAAATAATCTGAATATCATCAAAGGTATTTTCCTGGGAAATTGTGATTTTCCCCATCTTCATCAACTCCAGAATGGTAAGAAAGGTAACGATAATCTCCATCTTGCTGCGCTGGGCAAGAAGAAGGGCCCTAAAGCTAAAGGAGGGATGCTCATTGGCGTACGCAAGGACATAGGCCATCTTTTCCTCCATGGAAACCTCCTCCTTCTCAATTTTGCCAAATTTGGAGCGTACCGGGTCAATCTTGTCCACCTGCTTCTTCATGATGGATTTAAAAATCTGGTTAAGCCGGGACAGCGTTAAGTCGGACACCAGCTCCTTAATATCCACCGGTTCCTGGTATTCCAGCACCTCCTTGGGAAGGCTGGGCTCCTTGAAAACCATACGCTGGGCGTCTATCTGCCTATCGCGAAGCTCAAAGGCCATACATTTGTACATCTTGTATTCCAAAAGCTTCTGCACCAGCTCCGCCCGGGGATCCTCCTCCTCTTCCTCGGATTCCTCCTTGGGAAGAAGCATCCGGGACTTAATGTCAATGAGAGTGGCAGCCATCACCAGAAATTCACTCATCACGTTCAAATCCTGCCGCTGCATCTCGCCGATGTATTCCAGATACTGATTTGTGATTTCCACAATGGGAATGTCGTAAATATTTACTTTATTTTTTTCCAACAAATGCAGCAGCAAATCCAAAGGGCCTTCAAATACCTGCAATTTTACCTGTAATTCCATACTGTCATCTCTTCACCTTAAGTGAAGCCTTCCTTTACTGATATCAGCTGTCATCAATTCTCACTTGTCCTGACAGGTTCCCTTGGGGCTAAGACGCACCGCCACAAGCTCCGCCCGGTTAAACACCCGGATGTGGAAGGTGTGGGTTCCAAGCCCACAGCTTACTATCACACGCTTCCCGTCTATCTCATACAGGCCGCCGTCATATTTGGGAAAAAATGTAAGCTGGGGAGATATCAGGCTTCCCTTCCCAGGAATGCGCACCAGCCCCCCGTGGTTATGACCGCAGAAGGTCAAATCTGCACCCCAGGCGGCGTATTCCTGGCTGTATAAGGGGTTGTGAGCCAGCAAAATCTGAAAATCCTCCCCGGAAGCTGTTCCCATAAGCTTCCTTACATACTTCTTTTTCAGGGGAATTTCCTTTCTCTTCCCATAATAATCCAGGGAAATCTCAAGGCCGCCAATGCGCAGGCGGTCTCCCGAGGATTCCACCGTATAATTCCGGTTTCTTAAAAATACCACACCCAGATTCTTCGCATTCTTTAAGTATTCGGAAAATTCCTTTGACACCACAAGACCCTTTTTGTCCCCACGGCTCTCATGGTTGCCAAAGCCGTAATAAACCGGCGCTATGGCCGTAAGCTGCTTTAGTGTGTTAAGAGCTGTGTGATAGGTCTTTGGATATTTTGACACAATCATATCCCCGGCGATGAGAATCATCCCCGGTTCGTATGCCCTGATTTTCGTTATGAGCTTTTCGTTATTTTTCCCATATTCAAATCCATGTAAATCGGCCAGAACCACAATCCGCTGCTCCCGGCTGATTTTAGGAGAAGAGATTTCGTACTCCGTCATTTTGAATTTCTTTAATTCAAAATACTGCCACACCACATAGCAGAGAGCCAAAAACACCAGCGCTCTCATGATAATCAAACCTGTCATCACTTTTACCTCCCTACTATCCTACCATTTTTCAATCTCGAAAACAACGGAAACTTTTCCAAAATAATCATATTTTTGTTGGCAGGCGCTTACACTGTAAAGAAGCCCTCTGGAGGTTTATCATGTACCGTTTGTTATCTGTATTCCTGTCTGTATGCCTGATGCTGTCCGGATTTCTACACCGCGAGGAGGAAACCCCACCGCCAACCGAAGGCCCTGCCGTCTCTGCACCCTCGGCTCTTTTGATGGAAGTCTCCACCGGCACGGTTCTCTTCGAAAAGGATGCCCACACGCCTTTGCGTCCCGCCAGCATCACCAAAATTATGACGCTGATTCTTATTTTTGACGCGCTGGATAAAGGTTCCATCTCCCTGACGGACACCGTGTCTGTATCGGAGTACGCCGCAAGCATGGGAGGATCCCAGGTCTTTTTGGAGCCCGGGGAGACCCAGACCG
>CAPNGW010000192.1:0-2722 GCA_948665105.1 uncultured Lachnospiraceae bacterium | reverse complement strand
CCAACGATGCCTGTGTGGCCATGGCTGAGTTCATCTACGGCAGCGAGGCAGAATTTGTGGCCAAAATGAATGAGCGGGCCAAAGGTCTGGGGATGGAAAACACCACCTTTGTCAACTGCTGCGGCCTGGATGTGGATGGCCATATGACCACCGCCTACGATGTGGCTCTCATGTCCCGGGAGCTCATCAGCAAATATCCCCAGATACATAATTACTGCACTGTCTGGATGGAAAATATCACCCACGTCACCAAAAAAGGCTCCAGCGAATTCGGTCTCACCAACACCAACAAGCTGATTAAGCAATACCCATACGCCACCGGTTTAAAAACCGGCTCCACAGACCTTGCCAAATACTGTGTCTCTGCCACTGCCAAGAAAGATGACATCCATCTTATCGCCGTCATAATGGCCGCCCCGGACTACAAAATCCGCTTTACCGATGCCTCCACCCTTCTGAATTATGGTTTCGGAAAATGCCAGCTGTACGAAGACCCAAACACTGACACACTGCCGCCCATGACTGTCACCGGAGGCACCAGAGAGCAGGTTCCCCTTCAATACGAAGGCCCCTTCCGCTATCTGGATACCAAGGGAGCGGACCTTAACTCCATCACCAAGGAAATCCATCTTCCCGATGGGGCAGCGGCACCCATTGAGGCGAAAGCCCTTGCCGGGAAGGCTGTCTATAAGCTTAATGGCACTGAAATCGGAAGTGTCAACCTCATGTACGGAGAGTCGGTTCCCAAAGCACGGTTTCAGGATTATTTTACAAAGACACTGGGGTTCTTTTTTCCATAATGGGAAGCCTGAAAAAATATGGCCAAAAAGTCTGTCCTCTTACAAGCACAGAACAGGGCCTGGCATCGTACCAGACCCTGTTCTCATACCAGCGGCGCAAACAGCCGCAGCACACTCCATACCACCCGCTTTATCCAGGGCTGCTGCCTGCAGAAATCCATGGTAATCTCCCGAGACTTTTCAAAGGTATCGAGGGAATCCTCCTTGACTGCCATCACAGCGGAAGAATGGTACATCCACACCCCGCACTCAAAATGCAGGTACAGGCTGCGGTAATCCATATTGATACTGCCCACCGTGGCAATCCGGTCATCGCAGACAAAGGATTTTGCATGGATAAATCCGGGAGTATACTGATAAATGCGAATCCCACACTCTAAAAGTCTCTGGTAATAGGACTGGCTCATCATAAATACAATCTTTTTATCCGGTATAGCCGGAACGACAATCCGCACATCCACGCCGCTCTTGGCCGCATTTCGAAGATAGGTCAGCATCTCGTTATCCAGAATCAGGTAGGGTGTAAAAATATACACATAGTCCCGGGCATGGCCGATGATGTTCATGTAAACATTTTCTCCCACCTTCTCCTTGTCCAAAGGGGAATCCCCGTAGGGCTGCACGTAGCCGTCCGTCACAAAGGGCCGCTTTTGATACACCTTTGGACGAAAGGCGGCATAGTCTTCAGAGGAGCGGTTGATATAGTTCCACATTTCCAAAAACATCACAGTGAAGCTCCAGACCGCCTCTCCCTCCAGCCTTAGGCCCGTATCCTTCCAGTAGCCAAAGCGCTCCTTCTTATTGATGTATTCATCCGCAAGATTCAAGCCTCCGGTGTAGCCCACCGTGCCATCCACCACAAAGATTTTCCGATGGTCACGGTTATTCATAATGATGGACATAAAGGGCCTTAAGGGATTGAAGGTGACGCATTTTATTCCCAGGGCCCGCATTTTCAGGTAAAATTTGTGAGGCAGTGTAGTGACGCATCCAAAATCATCATAAATAAGCCGAACATCCACGCCTTCACGCACTTTCCGGGTAAGAACCTCAAGCAGTGTATCGAACATAAGTCCGTCCGCAATGATGAAGTATTCCAGGAAAATAAAATGCTCTGCCTCCTCCAAGTCTTTAAGCATATCCGGGAACATCTCTTCCCCGCACTTGTAATACTTGGTGGAGGTACTGGTGTATGCAGGAAAATCTGACCACTCTGCAATGTATTTTGACTGGTTGGCAATACTTTTTGCCTCCTGATATATCTCCTGCTCCAGCTCCTTGTGTTCCGGAATGAACTCCAATACCTCCCGGTGTACCCGCTCCATGGCTTCTCTGGTCTTCTTCGTCAGGGTGGAGCGGCCAAATACCCAGTAAATGCACAGACCCATAAGAGGAAATACCAAAATCACAAAGGTCCACACAATCTTGTAAGCGGGGTTAATCCACCGGTTGATAATATACAGCACCACAATGCCGGCAGCAATCTGCACCAGCACATTGATGAAGGAGAACTGTAAGCTGAACTGCCAGGCCAGCAGGAACAGCCAGGAAAACTGGAGCAGCACTGCCAGACCTACAATTACCACCCGCCCCAGCAGCACCTTTTTCACTTTCTTTACCGTAACAGCATCTTTGGGATTTGTCATACATGCACCTGCCTCATATCCTCAGTAAGGTTTTCTTCCCTCTACTCTATCACATCAGACGGCTCATGTCTACCATTCCCCACCCTTGTTTTTGCATCGGCAGTCCCAAGTCCACTGCCCGCTCGTACAGCCGAAGCTTCACATCCCTGGGCTTCATTCCGGGATATTTACATAGGAGCAGGCTGATGGCTCCGGTAACGACAGGGGCCGCCATGGAGGTTCCGCTCTTTTTGGTATACCAGGTCACGACACGCCCCTGGGGCTGCCTGTATGCAG
>CAPNGW010000191.1:3325-5185 GCA_948665105.1 uncultured Lachnospiraceae bacterium | reverse complement strand
GAGCGGGCCAATCCCGCCCTCTTAAATCCCAGCCGCAAGCGCAGGATTGCCAAGGGCGCCGGGGTGGACATCAGCGAAGTGAACCGCCTGGTAAAGCAGTTTGAGCAGTCCAGAAAAATGATGAAGCAGATGCCGGGGCTTATGGGCGGCAAAGGCATGAAGCGGGGAAGATTCAAGCTGCCCTTTTAAAGAAGCGGCAACCTTAAGCCCATCAATATCAGCATGTGAAGCGTACTTTCAAAGTACCCTTTTCAGCATAAAGCAAACGAATTTTCAAGGAGGTGAAAAGAATGGTAAAGATCAGATTGAAAAGAATGGGACAGAAAAAGGCTCCTTTCTATAGAATCGTTGTAGCAGATTCCCGTTCTCCCAGAGACGGAAAGTTCATCGAGGAAATCGGAACTTATGATCCTACAAAAGATCCCAGCGAATTCCATGTAAATGAGGAGCTGGCTAAGAAGTGGCTGGCCAATGGCGCACAGCCCACAGAGATGGTAGGAAAGATTTTCAAGGCAGCCGGCATCGAGAAATAGGATTCGTGAGGTGACGTAATGAAAGAATTAGTGGAAGTAATTGCAAAGGCTCTTGTGGATCATCCTAAAGAGGTGGTAGTTACAGAAAACCAGAGCGAAAAGGCCATTGTGGTTGAACTTAGGGTTGCCCAGTCCGACATGGGCAAGGTAATCGGCAAACAGGGCCGCATTGCCAAAGCAATCCGTTCTGTCGTGAAAGCGGCAGCAGCCAAAGAAGAGAGAAAAGTAATCGTAGAGATTATGCAGTAGCACAACAAGGGAAGGGGCTTTTTGTAAGCCTCTTCCACTGTTTTAAGGAGCATCAATATGGAAGAATTGTTTCAGGTGGGTGCCATCACCACCACCCACGGTGTGAAGGGTGAGGTCAAGGTATTTCCCACCACCGATGACGTGACCCGTTTCAAAAAATTAAAGCAGGTAATCTTAAACACCGGGAAAGAACAGCTGACCTTGAACATTACCCAGGTAAAATTTTTCAAAAACCTGGTGATATTAAAATTCAAAGAATACGACAATATCAACGATATCATAGCCTTTAAGGGATGTCCCCTGTATGTCACCAGAGAACAGGCCGTCCGCTGTGAAGAAGACGAGTACTTCATTGCGGATTTGATGGGCCTTGCCGTTGTAAGCGACCAGGGAGAGGAGCTGGGTGAGATTTCAGATGTGCTCTCCACCGGAGCCAACGATGTATACGTGGTGAGGGGACCCGGCAGCCAGGATTTGCTTCTTCCGGCCATCAAGGAATGTATTCTGGATGTAAATATGGAGGAGCGGGTGATGAAGGTGCATATCATGCCGGGCTTAAGAGAGTAGATATCATAAATCGTTACCATTCATGCACAGATAAACAGATGCTTTAAGAAGGAGCTATCCGCGCATGGACGGCAAGCATAGATCCGAGGTAGTCCATGAAATTTTACATTTTAACATTGTTCCCGGAAATGGTATTAAAGGGACTTAACACCAGCATCATTGGGCGGGCCGTGGAAGCGGGCCATCTGTCCATTGAGGCTGTCAACATCCGGGACTATTCCCAAAATAAGCACAGCAAGGTAGACGATTACCCTTACGGCGGCGGTGCCGGTATGCTCATGCAGGCCCAGCCCGTCTATGATGCCTGGGAGTCTGTGGCAGAGCGCATCGGCCATAAGCCCCGCTGTATCTACCTGACCCCCCAGGGCCCCACCTTCCATCAGGGAATGGCAAAGGAGCTGGCCCTGGAAGAGGACTTGATTTTCCTCTGCGGCCATTACGAGGGCATTGACGAGCGTGTCCTTGAGGAAATTGTCACAGACTATGTATCCATAGGTGACTACGTCCTCAC
>CAPNGW010000191.1:0-3315 GCA_948665105.1 uncultured Lachnospiraceae bacterium | reverse complement strand
TAGCCACTGATTTCATTTCCATCGGGGACTATGTGCTCACAGGCGGGGAGCTTGCGGCCATGGTTATGGTGGACGCCATCGCCCGGATGGTCCCCGGTGTCCTCACCAACGAGGACTCCAAAAGCACCGAATCCTTTGAAAACAATTTGCTGGAATATCCTCAATACAGCCGTCCGGAAGAGTGGCGGGGTAAAAAGGTTCCGGAAATTCTTCTCTCCGGGCACCATAAGAATATCGAAGCCTGGAGGAAGGAACAATCCATGGAGCGCACAAGAAAGCGCCGCCCGGACCTGTGGGAAAAATACTTAGGCCAACAATAGAAAAAAACCTTTGGGAGTTTTCTTTGTCATGAATAAACTTTTTCACGGATTTTAGCCAAAATCCGCAGAAACTCCTTGCTTTTCCCCAGGGACTGTGGTAAAATAATTTTCCGTGAGACAAACAATCAGGATGGTCCTCTGTTACCCCGGGTATTAAGAACATCTGAATAAACAGGAGGTCACGAAATGAACGCAACAGAAATTATCAAGAGCATTGAGGCAGAACAGCTCAAAGCAGAAGTACCCCAGTTTCGCGTAGGCGATACCGTTAAGGTATACGGCAAAATCAAAGAGGGAAACCGCGAAAGAATCCAGATATTTGAAGGCATCGTATTGAAGAGACAGGGCGGCAGCAACCGCGAGACCTTCACCGTACGGAAATTCTCCAACGGCGTAGGCGTGGAGAAGACCTGGCCCTTACATTCTCCCAACGTAGAGAAGGTTGAGGTTGTAAGACACGGTAAAGTCAGACGTGCAAAGCTGAACTACTTAAGAGGGCGTGTGGGCAAGCGTGCAAAGGTAAAAGAATTGGTAAAGTAGTAGCGGAATAAAAAGGGGCTGTGTTCAGCCTCTTTTTTATCACGGAAATGAGGGTTCAAATGAGACACAGGAGGAATCGATATAAAACAGGGAGAAGCCGGGGGAGGCGGAGTGCCAGCAGCTTAAGCTTTGGCCGGCGCAGGAAAGAGATTAACAAGGACTCTATTAAGGCAGGATTTTTGTGGGCCGGGGAGATTATCCTGGTGGTGGGTGTGGCAGCTCTGATTGTATTTTTCCTGGGAGTCCGGGTGCCAGTCATCGGCCAGTCCATGGCGGGAACCCTGGAGAACGGAGAGACAGTGCTGGTCAACCGCTTCGTCTACCGGATGTTCACGCCCAAGGCCAACGACATTATCGTATTCCTGCCCAACGGCAATGAGAAGTCTCATTACTATTTGAAGCGTGTGATTGCTGTGCCCGGAGATACCGTTCAAATCAAGGACGGAAAGGTGTATGTCAATGACAAGCCTTTCAAAGAGAAGATTGAAAATCCCTATGTGGAGAGCGGACTTCTGGCGGATGAGCCCATTGTGGTGGGAGAGGACGAATATTTTGTGCTGGGAGACAACCGGAACAACAGTGAGGACAGCCGTTATGCCAATATCGGCAATGTGAAGAAGGAGCATATCCTGGGCAAGGCCTGGTTTATTATCGCCCCCTGGGAAAGCTTCGGTCTTCTGAAATAGAATACCATCCGGGGAATCCCGCATGTGTGAAATATAGAAATGAGGTGGAGCCATGCATTTTCAATGGTACCCCGGTCACATGACCAAGGCCAGACGACAGATGCAGGAAGACATTAAATTAATAGACCTGGTCATAGAGCTGGTGGATGCAAGAATCCCGGTGAGCAGCCGGAATCCCGATATCGATAAGCTGGGACAGAACAAGGCCCGGCTGATTCTTCTGAACAAGGCGGACCTGGCAGATGATAACAGGACGGCGGCCTGGACAGAATTCTTTCGGGGGAAGGGTTTTTTTGTGGCGAAAGCAGACTCCCGCAGCAAGGGAAGCATGAAGGCCATCACGCAGGTCATTGAGGAGGCTTGCCGCCAGAAGCGGGAGAGGGACAAAAAGCGCGGCATTTTAAATCGCCCGGTCCGGGCTATGATTGTGGGAATTCCCAATGTGGGGAAATCCACCTTTATAAATACGTATGCGGGGAAGGCCTGTGCCAAAACAGGGAATAAACCGGGGGTCACCAAGGGAAAGCAGTGGATTCGCCTGAACAAGAGTGTGGAGCTTCTGGACACGCCGGGGATTCTGTGGCCAAGGTTTGAAGACCAGACTGTGGGGTTGCACTTGGCGCTTATAGGTTCCATCAAGGATGAGCTTTTGAACATAGACGAATTGGCTCTGGAGCTCATAAAGCTTTTGGTGCAGGAATATCCGGGGGTGCTCTCCACACGCTATCAGGTGGATGAGAGCAAAACGCCGGTGGAGCTTTTAGAGCAAATTGCAGTTAACCGCAACTGTAAAAAGCGCGGAGAGGAGCTGGACCTTGGCAAAGCGGCGGCTCTGCTCATGGAGGAGTACAGAAGCGGGAAGCTGGGGAAAATAACCCTTGAATTTCCGGTAAAAGAGGCATAAAATAGAGAAAAGAGGAAATGACAGGGAAGGAAGAAGCAGATGAAGGATAAAGAGACCAGGGAGAAAAGTACAGCCTGGGAAATCATAAGTTTTCTGATGTACATTGCAATCGTGTTTGTGCTGACCTTTCTGGTTATCCGGTATGTGGGGCAGCGTACGGAGGTGAGCGGCGCTTCCATGGAGAGTACCTTAAGCAATGGGGACAACCTGATTGTGGATAAGATATCCTATCACTTCCGGGCACCGGAGCGCTTTGATATTATTGTATTTCCTTATCAGTATGAGGAAGATACCTACTATATTAAGCGCATCATCGGCCTGCCGGGGGAGAAGGTACGCATTGATGCGGACGGCGTTATCTATATTGACGGAGAAGAGCTGGTGGAGTCCTACGGAAAAGAAGTGATTGCCCCCAACAAGCTGGGACTGGCCCAGGAGGAGATTACTCTTTTGGATGATGAATATTTTGTGCTGGGGGATAACCGCAATGCCAGCAGCGACAGCCGGGACCCCAGTGTGGGAAATATCCACCGGAAGGATATCATCGGCAGAGCGTGGATGCGCATTTATCCCTTCCACAAGATTGGATTTATCCGCCATCAGTAAGGAGCATACCATGGAGAAAGAGAAAGCAGTAGGATTGATAAGGGAAGAACTAAAGGCAGCAGCGGATGAGCGGCTGCCTGATTTTATTTATACCTGGGAGGCAGATTCCCGGGCGGGGGTTCAGGCCCTGGTGGAGCAGGCCAGGAAACGTTTTAAGAAGCTTAAGGAGGAGAAGGAGCGTATTTACCGGCTCAGCCAATATGAGCGGGAATACGCCTCCTGTGGATATATTTGCGGCATTGACGAGGTGGGGCGCGGG
>CAPNGW010000190.1 GCA_948665105.1 uncultured Lachnospiraceae bacterium | reverse complement strand
TCCGAACAGTCCGGGAATCAGCGGGTACAGTCCTCCCACCGACGCCTTGGCCGCCGCTATGGCCAAGGCATAAAGCAGTAATTGTTTCAGTTTTTGTCTCGTCATCTTAAAATCCTCCCATTCCGCCGGCTTTCCACCGGACCGGCAGAGGTTATTATAAAAAGTTTTTTCTGAAATGTTTGTCAAACCAGGGGAAGGTTTTGAAAAAGTTTTAGACAAAAACTGTGCCGAATTGGGTATTCGAAGGAGATAAAGGATTTCAGGAGGTTCAGGATAAACTTGTATAAAAAAGAATTTCGCTTTGCGAAATTCTGCGCCGCAAATGCGTCGCCTCAGCGATATATTTCCTCTGCATTTGCGTGCGCATCCTCCCGGAGGTTTTTTTATTCTATAGGAAAGTTCAAAGAACTTTCCTATAGAATAAAAAGATGCCTGCGCTTCCACAGACATCTTTGTTATTGCTCCGGTACCAGTTCCTTAAAAATAATTTCGTTGGCATAGATGAGGCCAAGCTTTGTCTTGGCAATCTGTTCTATGTACTCGGGTGTAGTCACATATTCTTCATAGGCCGCAATCTCTTTACTGCGTTCCTCCTCGCTTTGAAGCTCCGCCGTCAGCTGCTTCTCCCTGACCTTACAGTCTTCATTCTTCTGGTACAGAAAGAAGATTTGCACCGACATGGCAACAAGCAGCACAAAAACAATGCCGGTAATGCTGAGTATTCCTGCCCGGTTCTGTCTGCGCTGGCTTCTTTGCCTGCTTCTTCTGGCCCGTACGGACCGCGCCTGTTGGGGCCTGGTTCTCTTATCTTCCATGACTTCCCATCCTTCAAATATTTCCTATTGTTTACATAACCTGATTTTAACTGTTTTCCAGATTTTTTTCAATCGCTTTTTAAAAAAAATCATGATTTTTTTGCCCCGCCGCCTGATTGCTTTCAAGGGGCTCTTCAAGAGGCGGCTCACCCACACCAGGGGACGTGTCAGTACAAAGGCAATTTTCTTAAGGACAAATACGCTGGCCTTTACCACCAGGGGGCTTAAGGTGGCTGCATAGAGAAGCATCCCCAAAACCACACCACCAATGGAAAATCCACGCAGATACCCGTCATTTTCCCGAAACAGCATGGAGAATATGGCTATAGCGCTGCCCATCCAGAACAGAAAGTCCTCCAAGGCCACCCACCAGGTATTGTGGTGTATCAGCCGCCTTAGAATCCGAAGCATGTCGTAGGCGAACATGAGGATTCCGCCCAGTGCCAGAGTTTTCCAAAAAATATCGGTCTCTTTTAAAATCGCTGCACTGATGCTCATTATTTGAACAACCGTCCCAAAAAGGATTCGCCCCGTTTGTCCCCACCACTCACATCGGAATAGGCCAGACTGTCAATACGTCCCTGGATGTCGATTTCCCCTTTTTCCAGAGTCAGACGTTTAACATGAAGGTCCTGCCCCTTTATCATCAGCATGCCCTGCTCCGTCTCCAGAAGAATCTCCGCCACATCGAAAGACAGAACGTCAATAACGCCATTTAAAGACCCTCCCATGCGATTGGTCAGAAGTACTTTATGTACCTTCTGGGCTGCTTTTTCTTCCATAAAACACCTCCTGTACTTACGGACTATAGTTCGTCCTCTCTTAAGTATATTAGGAGGCGTCTGCCTTTATGCCTGAGATGTTTTATAAATATCGGAAGAGTTCCTTTGCCTCCTCCTTTTTGGTGGTATCCTGAATATCCAAGACCTCCACCTTCACCGTCCGGGTGCCGAACATGATTTCAATAATGTCCCCCACCTTCACGTTGACGGAGGCTTTGGCCGGCTTGCCGTTGACACTGACTCGTCCGGCGTCGCAGGCCTCATTGGCCACCGTTCTTCTCTTGATGAGCCGGGACACCTTTAAAAATTTATCCAGTCGCATATCTCATTCTCCTCTTCAAAAAAACAGAGGACTTTCAAAAAGTCCTCTGTCAGCATATTTGTCTTAACGCTTAAGCATTCACCATATCTTTTAAAGCCTTACCTGCCTTAAACTTGGGAGCCTTGGATGCGGGAATCTTCATTTCTTTTCCGCTCTGAGGATTTCTTCCGGTTCTGGCTGCTCTCTCGGATACTTCAAAAGTGCCGAAGCCTACCAGCTGAATCTTCTCTCCTTTTTTTAATTCCTCGGCAACTACTTCTGTAAAGGCCTTCAGAGTAGCCTCTGCATCCTTCTTGGACACTTCCGCCTTCTGAGCCATAGCTGCAACTAATTCTGCTTTGTTCATGACAAAATTCCTCCTCTGAGTTCTTCTTTTTTAAATTATACAAGAGTTATTCTCTTCTAAATTACCTACAAACATATTTATACTTGTTTTTTCTGGGTTTGTCAAGTTTATTTACTCATTTCAGCGGCTTTTTATATCATTTTTTCCACTTTCGCAAGCACATCCTGGCCCAAAGCCTGGGATTCCTCCTGGGCAGCGTCCATGGAAGCCCCTTTGATGCCATAATAAAACTTCACCTTGGGCTCCGTTCCCGAGGGCCGCACGCACACCCATGCATCATTCTCAAGCTCGTAGTAGAGCACATTGGAGGCTGGAAGTCCGGTTGAAGTCTCCTGGCCGTCCTCAAGGCTTACGATGGTTCCCTGCTTATAATCCCGCACTGTCCTCACCCGGTAGCTGCCGAAGGTCCTGGGGATATCCCTGCGTAAGGTGTCCATAATAGTCTGAATCTTGGCCAGTCCCTCAATGCCCTTTAAGGTAATGGATTTTACATCATCCTTATAGTAGCCATATTTCTCATACATGTCAATCATGGCATCCCAGAGGGTCTTGCCCTGGGTCTTATAGTAGGCTGCCGCCTCGCACAGTATCATGGAAGCCACCACCGCATCTTTGTCCCGGGCATAGGTTCCCGGCAGGCAGCCATAGCTCTCCTCCAGGCCAAACAGATACGTTCCGGTGCCTTTTGTCTCAAATTCGAGAATTTTCTGCCCGATAAACTTAAATCCGGTGAGTACCGCAATCAGCCGGATACCGTAATGCTTTGCCACAGCATCCGCCATATTGGTGGTCACAATGGATTTGATTAACGCACCGTCGGCGGGAAGGCCTTCCTTCTCCTTCCTCTGGCCGATTACGTAATCACCGATGAGACAGCCTGACATATTGCCGGTGAGGGGATGGTATTCCCCTGTGCCAGCGTCCTTCACATAGACGCCCAGACGGTCCGCATCCGGGTCTGTGGCCAGGATTAAGTCCGCGTCCACTTCTTTCGCAAGCTTTAATCCCAGCACGAAGGCTTCCTCGGACTCCGGATTGGGATAGCTTACAGTGGGGAACTCCCCATCAGGCAGCTCCTGCTCCTTCACCACATACACATTGGCAAAGCCCAGCTCCTTTAGCACCCGGCGCACCGGAATGTTTCCGGTTCCATGGAGAGGCGTATATACAATCTTAAGCTCCCCGGACACGGCTTTAATGGCCTCCGGGTGGAGCACCAGCTTCTTAAGCTCTGCAATGTAGGCATCGTCAATGTCGCTGCCAATGACCTGGTACAGCCCCTGGCTCTTGGCCTCTTCCCGGGACATGGTCTTCACGGCGCTTAAATCCGTCACCTTCTTCACTTCCTCCATAATCCCGCTGTCGTGAGGAGGTGTAATCTGGGCGCCATCCTCCCAGTATACCTTATATCCGTTGTATTCCGGCGGATTGTGGCTGGCTGTAATGTTTATTCCTGCGGTGCAGCCCAGCTTGCGGACTGCATAGGACAGCTCCGGTGTAGGACGCAAAGAATCGAATACGTATGCCTTGATTCCATTGGCCGCAAGACACAGCGCCGCCTGGTCGGCAAATTCCGGCGACATTCTTCTGGAATCGCAGGCGATAGCCACACCCTTCTTCTCATTGCCGATACCAAGAATATAATTGGCAAGCCCCTGGGTGGCCTTCCGCACAGTATAGATGTTCATGCGGTTGGTTCCTGCTCCAATTACGCCACGAAGCCCGGCGGTTCCGAATTCCAGTTCCGTATAAAAACGGTCCTCTATTTCCTTTTCATCGCCTGCAATGGCCTTTAGCTCTGCTCTGGTATCCTCATCAAAGTAAGGGTTGTCCATCCATTCCTGATATGCTTCACGGTATCCCATATGTTTTCCTCCTGTTTTATAAAATATTCTTTAAAAAGTGTTTTCACCTTTATGGCTCATCTTCCTGCTTGTCCTCATCCGTGGAATTATCCTTATCTTGCTCCTCATTCTGAGGCTTGTCCTTATCTTCCTCCTCATCCTCAGACTTGTCCTTGTCTTCCTCCTCGTCTGAGGAATTATCATCAGCATCCTCTTCCATGTCAATCTTAATGTCAGCCTCCGGGGAGTTCACCACCAGCTTTCCGCTCCAGTCCTCCTGGCCCTTGGCCTCTATTGTAAGCTGATAAGCCCCGTATTTTAGCTGTATCGGCTTTTCGTAATCTGTCAATACCCCGTCAATAAATACCTTGGCATTCTCCTGTACCACCGACAGCGTCAGCATGCAGTAGCTGGGCTCTTCCCCCTTTAAGGCATTCAAATCCACCGACACTTCCTCAAACCGGTTCACCGTAATTTCCATGGTTCCGCCGTACCCGTCGTTGGCCACAGAAAGAATATGCGTCCCCTCCGGCACCTCCAGCACCATGTCTCCCGTAATCTCCGTGGCTGCCACATTGCCGATTGTAACCATTCCGCCCTGGAATACATCCGTATTCTTCAAGGCTACTGTTCCATGGCCTCTGGTCACCGATACCGTCAGAATCTTCTTATCCATTCCCCGGAAACAGAGAACATCCTTGCTGCTCAATTCGTTTAAGGAAATGATTCCATTTTCCGAAAATACAATCATGGCCTCATCATAATAGTAATTGCTTCCGGCAATGGTTATCATATCCTTCTCGTTATCAATCCGAAATCTGGTAACCGTATCATACACAAAGGTCTCCGTTGCCGTCTGAATCTCTGTAAGAACCTTACTGTCTGTGTAGGAAATGTGAATCAGCTCCCCGGATGTAAGACGTTCCATGGTCACGCTCTTGCCGTACCGGTCGTAGATATAGGTGCCGCCGTTGTATTCAAATTCCTCCTGGCGCCCGGTTTCCACACTCTCCACAAAAATCCTCCCGGTATCCGTATTGCTGTAGAGCAGGATGTAAAGCTGGTCATCCGTCACAGGCTCT
>CAPNGW010000189.1 GCA_948665105.1 uncultured Lachnospiraceae bacterium | reverse complement strand
CCCAGGCCACCGCAGACAATGTTTTGGATGTGCCGGAGAGTGCGGCAGTGCTGACGGCAACCAAGAATGCACAAGGATATTTCACCTTCCAAAGCGGTGGAAAGTACCTGACCACCGGAGCCACCGGCAACAGTCTTACCTTAGAAGATGCCGAAAGTGCCTTGAGCCTGTGGGAAGTGACCCCGGCAGACCCCAATGTGGAGAACAGCGGGTATTTCCTGAGAAGTGTGAATGCAAACTATAGCGGAAATTATAATCAATACATAGAATATTATGGAACCTTTACCACCTATGGCAAGAGGGATACGGATAAGCCGGATGCCTTCCTGATGTACTTCCATAAGGCACAAGTGATTGTCAAGAACGAGGTGGATACCAGCAAGACCTTCCCGGTGGCCCAGTGGGCCGGAAATGCCGACTATTCCACCACGGCAGGGGCGGACACCCAGATTCAGGGGGATTTATTCAAGACCAATGATATGGCGGACGCGGGAGCCCTCTATCAGGCATTTGTGAGTGGAAGCGTTGTTCAGCCCTGGACCTCCTCCACAAGCTCAACTACGGGCTCTACCTCCTACTACATGGGAGGAAAAGGCCTGGGCTCCGGGAACAACGACTACCTGCAGTATACATTGTCCTCCTCCGGTTATGGCAATATGAAGCTGTCCTTCCGGATACGTGTCAGCAACACAGGCCCCGGAAACTTCCAGCTTCAGTATTCTACGGACGGAGCTACCTTTAAGAATTTTACCACCGGAAGCTATAACGCGAAATACACCACCTATGTGGGCGGAGAGCCAACTGAAATCAACAAGGCCGGGGACATTACAAACGGAGTGGCTCCCATTGTTGTAGGCGGGCAGTACATTAACTTTGACTTTAATGTTCCCACAGGTGCTGAGAACGCCCAGACGCTCTATATCCGTCTGGTGCCTGGAAATACCAAGGTATCCGGAAGCGGCTTACCCGCCGCTGCAGGAGTTCTGCGTATGGACTCTGTGTTAGTCACCGGAAGCCCCATTATTTCCAGTGACGTCTGCACCTATGTGGTGGCAGAGCCGGGCTCAGGGGAAGTATTTAACGGACAGGAGGTTACACTGACCACAGCCACAGAGGGCGCCACCATTTACTATTCCATCGACGGCGCACAGGCCCAGCAATATGATCCGGCAAATAAGCCAACCCTTAATAACCTGCCCTCCCATTTACAGGCTTGGGCAACCAAGGCCGGTATGGGTGACAGCATCAAGGTAATGTACGCTTACAGCCTTGGAAAGGTTAAGACGGTAAAGGCAGCGCCCAATGGCGGAGCAGTTTTAAAGGGTAAGGAGCTGACGCTGACCTGCGATACTCCGGGGGCCACCATTTTGTATTCCGAGGATGACGGCGCCACCTGGAAGACCTATACGGATAAGATTGTGCTGTCGACTCTGCCCATTACCTACCAGGTGAAGGCAATTAAGAGCGGCTATGAGGACAGCAGTATTTTGACCTTAAGCTTTACCGAGCGGACCAGTGAGAAGTACAGCCTGTACTTTGGACAGCTTCATTCCCACACCAACTATTCCGACGGCGCAGGAACGGCCCGGCAGGCATATGAGCACGCCAAGAATGAGGCGGAGCAGGTGGATTATCTGGCAGTGACAGACCACTCCAACTCCTTTGACAATGCAGATGCGGCCAATATCAATGACGGCTCCATGAGCGCGGAATGGGTGGAAGGCCATGCACTGGCAGACGAGTTTACAGATACAGGCTTTGTGGGACTGTTTGGCTATGAAATGACCTGGTCAAACGGACTGGGACATATGAATACCTTTAATTCAGATGGATTCCAGAGCAGGACTCAGACCGATTACAGCACCTACGGCACCGCACTGCAGAATTATTACGCGGCGTTGAAGAAGGCGCCCGGCTCCATTTCACAGTTTAACCACCCGGGCACCACCTTCGGTGACTTCAGCGATTTTGCTCATTACGATGAGGAGATGGATAAGCTGATTACCCTCATTGAAGTGGGTAACGGCGAGGGAGCAGTGGGCAGCAGCGGACACTTCCCCTCTTACGAGTACTACCAGAGAGCCCTGGATAAGGGCTGGCATGTGGCCCCCACCAACAATCAGGATAACCATAAGGGAATGTGGGGAGACGCCAACACCGCCAGAAGCGTAGTTATGGCGGATAGCCTTACACGGCAGAATATTTACGATGCCATGCGTAATTACCGCATGTACGCCACAGAGGACAATGACTTAAGCATTTACTATACTCTGGATGACTACGAGATGGGCTCCATTCTGGCCGACGGGCAGACCGGGGACACCGTAACCATCAAGGCAGAGCTTTCCGATGCAACGGATGCAGCCCTGGGCAAGGTGCAGGTGATTACCAACGGCGGCCTGATTCTTCAGGAGAAGGAAGTGGCCTCCAACAGCGAGACAGTGGAATTTACCATTAATAATAATTATTCTTACTACTACCTGAAGGTAACCCAGCCGGATGGCGACATTGCGGTGACGGCTCCCGTATGGGTAGGAGAGGTTGAGGCAGCCGGTATTAACGGCATCTCCACAACGGAAGTGCTTCCGGTAAAGGGGCAGGCCCTGACAGTGGACTTGAGCCTCTACAACAATGAAGAAGAAGCTATGACCATTGATTCCATCGAATTTTCGGTGGGCGGTGAAGTGGTACATACGGCAGATTTGGCGGCGGCGGGACTTACCAGCGTTGCGTCCATGGGAACCGGCGACTACAGCTTTGATTATACCTATGACAAAGTGGGAGCCATGGAGCTGACGGCAACGGTTAAGGCAACCTTAAACGGCGCTCCCAAGATTTACAGCAGCGTGCTGAAGCTGACCTACGTGACACCGGAGATGGTGACTAAGGTAATCATTGACGGAACGCACCATAACGACTATGTCAATGGCTATTATGGCGGAAATGTTGGAAACTTTACCAAGATTGCAGGGGATATGAACGTCAAGGTTGAGGTAGTGACGGATGAAATCACACCGGAGATGCTAGAGGATTGTGCACTCCTTGTAATTTCTGCTCCGGCCCGGAAGACGGATACCTCCAACACCGGACCCTTTACTGTATCTCATTTCAGCGATGAATTTATTGCAATGGTGAAGGATTACACGGACAATGGCGGAACGCTGATTACCTGCGGCATAGCCGACTATCAGGATACCGCAAACGGACAGACCTCTGTGGAGATGAACAAGCTCCTAGAAGGAATCGGCGCTACAACCAAGCTGTATAGCGACGAGGCTTACGATGCGGATAATAACGGCGGGCAGGCTTACAGGCTGTACCTGAAGAAGTTCAATGCGGAATCCAGGTACCTGGCGGGAGCAAACCCGGAACAGGAGTACAGCGCATACAGCGGATGTACCGTAAACCTTGACCCGGATGCCGTGGCGGCCGGTAAGGCTGAGGCGCTGGTGATGGGACATGACACCACATACTCCATCGACAGCAGAGGCCCCCAGGGAGAGTACATTCCCTCAGACCAGGCTCCTGTGGTTGTGGAAAAGGGCAATGTTGTGATGCTGGGACATGAGACCCTTGATAGCGGCGCAAACGTCTTTGTGGCAGGTACTGTATTCATCTCAGACTTCGAGGTGAAAGCAGAGCTTGACAATATCTGGGATCTGCCCTACTTAAACCGCACCATCGCCGAGAATATTTTAAACGAGGTAAGAGTAAGACTGCCCATAACACCTATTGCAGAAGTGCGGAAGGGCAACCTGGGCGACGTATTCTCTGTGGAGGCATATGCCACTGCAGGAACCAGCAATGCCCACAACACCTTCTTTGATGCTATCTATGCACAGGATGACACCGCAGGAATCACTGTATTCCCATACTCTGCGGCAGGGCTTGAGATTGGCACCAAGATGCGGATTACCGGATATCTGGATGAATATCAGGGAGACAGAGAGATTCAGATTATGGAATACGAGCTTTTGGAGGATGAACCCAGGCACGTATATGAGCCCTTAAAGCTTAGCACCGGGGAGTCCATGGATTACGACAAGCACGGCGGAAAGCTGGTGGAGGTCACCGGAGTAGTTACCAGAGTTCTAGAGAACAAGGGAAAGGCCGCGGAGGCACCCAATGCGGTATCCCAGTTCTGGATTGACGACGGAAGTGGAGAAGCCAATATCTTCATTGACGGCTATATCCTTTCCGGCACCACAGGCCAGAACGAGCTTGGGGTGTTCGTGGAGCCGGGTACGGCAGTAACGGCAGTTGGCTTTGTATATGCCCATCCGGAAGGTGAGTCCGATGTGCCGGTTACCTGTCTTCGGGTTCGTAATGTAGATGAGATTGAGAAGGCCCAGGAACAGCCTGAAAAGCCTGAAGAGCCTGAGAATCCTGAGGAGCCTGGCGGGTCTGAGAATCCTGGCGGAACAGAGAATCCTGGTGGAACAGAGAATCCTGGTGGGACAGAGAACCCTGGTGGGACACCTGGAACTGATGGTTCTGGAACACCTGGAACCGGCGGCTCAGGAGGAAAGCCCACATCGCCCAAGACCGGCGATTCTGCTTCCATGGGAATTTATATACTGCTTATTGCCATGACAGTTTCTGCAAGGGCAGCGGTACTTCTCAAACGGAGAAGATTTGTAAGAAAATAAGAAGGACTGTAGTTAAAGACAGGTGAAGGAAGTATGAACATTAAGAAATCGCCTGTAGGAAAGACAGGCAGCCGGGTGCTGGTAACAGCCCTGGCTGCTCTGGCTTTTATCGGGCTTTTGTATTTTGCAAACCATGACCGCCCAATCTTTAAAATTAAGGATACGGCGGGAACCGAATATGAGGTGGGCCAGGTGATGGGAATCCTGTCCAACGATACCGTGGTGGATGAGGCCACCGAGGGAATCTGGCGGGGCTCCATGGATTTGCAGGTGAAGATATTGACAGGAAGATATGCGGGACAGAGCGCCTATACCACCAATTATTTCAGCTCTCTGTATAATGTGCGGGTAACCCAGGGGGACAAGGTATCTATTCGCATTGACACCAACGATAGGGGAGAGTACCAGGTATCCATCTATAACTACTATCGGGTGCCTCAGATTATCGGGTGTCTGGTGTTTTTTGTACTGATGCTGATTCTCATCGGTGGGAAGAAGGGGGCAAAATCAGCGGCAGGACTTATTTTTACCATGATTTGCGTTATCTGGGTTCTGCTGCCTCTGGCTTTA
>CAPNGW010000188.1 GCA_948665105.1 uncultured Lachnospiraceae bacterium | reverse complement strand
AAAGGTGTCCGCGCCACAGCGGTACAGCTCTTCCATGGCGATGGAGGCGGAGGGCCCGCCGATTCCGGTGGAGGTTACGCTGACCTTCACTCCGTCCAAAGTTCCTGTATAGGTAATATATTCCCGGTTGTCCGCAACCAGTACCGGATTGTCAAAATATTGAGCAATCTTCACACACCGCTTGGGGTCTCCCGGCATAATCACATAGCGGCCCACTTCTCCCTGTGCCACCTGTATATGATATTGTCTGCTGGCATCTTCTGAATAATTCTTCATAATATAATTCTCCAATCTTTATTACTGCAGGCAATGAGGAAAACAGCCTTGCCTGCATGGATATTTGACGAATGCCGTCAGAGTCCAATGCCCCGCTGCTTCCAGCGGGGTATTGAAATTTACCGCTGTCCCTTATCGTAAGGAATACCTTCTGCCTTGGGTGCACGGGATTTCTTGGAAACGAATACCAGTACAATAAGAGAGATGATATAGGGAAGCATGTTGTAAACGGTGCTGGGAAGCTTTAAGGCTACCAGCAAATCAAATCCGGTATATACATTGGACAGTGCCCGGAAGAATCCAAACAGCAATGCTGCCAGACCGATATTTACAGGCTTCCACTGTCCGAAAATCATAACGGCCAGTGCCAGGAAGCCAAAGCCGGACACACCGTTTTCAAATTTCCACTCACTCACGCCGGCGGTGATGTACACCAGGCCACCAAGTCCGCCCAAGGCGCCTGAGATAAGTACGCCTGCATAGCGCATCTTGTATACATTGATTCCCACGGAATCCGCCGCCTGGGGATGCTCACCGCAGGCACAGAGCCGAAGGCCAAATCTCGTCTTATAGAGCACCACATAGGCTCCAACCAGCACCAGCAGAGCAATCAGCATAAACCAGTTGAACTCAAATCTTCCGAAGTTCATAAGAAACGCCTGCTTTGCCTGTCCGTAAGGCACGGTGGTGGATACGTTGTCCACACTCTCCGCCATATTGATGGCACGCACCAGAACGACTGCCACTGCAGGAGCCAGCAGATTCAGGGCTGTACCTACCAGGGTCTGGTCCGCCTTGAAACGGATAGCCGCAATCCCAAGAAGCAGGGAAAAAATCATACCCACTAACACACTTGCCAAAATTACAAGAAGCATAATCAGGGGAGCTGCCATTCCGGCCGGAACGTATTTCATCATCAAGGCTCCGCCCAGGGCGCCCATAACCATAATGCCCTCAAGGCCAATGTTAATTACGCCGCTATGCTCGGAAAAGCATCCGCCCAGCGCCACCAAAATCAGTACCGAGGCAAATATTAAAGTATATTGGATTAGTAATACCATTATGCCTTCCCTCCTTCCTGATTCTTCGCGGCCAGCTTCTCATCCCGTTTGTCGAGAATCCTTGTAAGCCACAGCCGGAAGAAAAGCACGAAGCCACAGAGATAAATGATAAAGGCTGATATCAAATCTGATATCTGTGAACAATAAAGCTTGGTATCTACGAAGCTTCCTCCGCTGGTGATATGCTGGATAAAGTAGGAGGAAAAAATGGTTCCTATGGGATTTAAGCCGCCCAGGAAAGCTGCCGCAATGCCGTTAAAGCCCATGGCCGGGACACTGGTCTGCTGTACCATCCACTCCTCAATACCGCACAGATAGAAGATAGCTGCTCCGAAGCCTGCCAATGCGCCGGAAATCATCATGGTGAGGATGATGTTGCGTTTCTCCTTCATACCACAGTATTTTGCCGCATTTTTGTTAAGCCCGGTAGCCTTTAGTTCAAAGCCTAATTTTGTTTTTTCCAGTAAAACCCATATAAGCACCGCCACAATAATTGCCAGAGGCAGTCCCAGAGTGACAAACTCATTTTTGGCAAAAAGCTTATCCAGTCCCAGGTTGGGGATGATAGCGCTGGTGTTGGTGCTCTTTAAGGAACTGGTGTAAGGGGTGGTTTTGTTCTTCACCTGAGCCAGCAGCATATTTACGGTGTATAGGGAAATCCAGTTCAGCATAATACAGGAAATAACCTCATTCACATTAAAGTAAGCCTTAAGGGCTCCTGAAAGTCCGCCTACCACTGCCGCCAGTACCACTGCCGCCAGAATACATACGTACCAGGGCATACCGAATTTCAGAGCAAAATAGAGGCTGGCGCCTGCGCCTACCACGTACTGTCCCGCCGCACCGATGTTGAAAAGTCCCACTTTATAAGCAAAAAGCACGGACAGGGAACACATCAAAAGAGCAGATGCCTTCACCAGTGTGGTTCCAAAATACTGGGTGGTCTTCATCGGACTGTTTCCAGCAAAATACAGGAAGTTCTTAAGAATGGTAGCGATGGCCTTCGTCGCTCCGCCGGGGTTGATAATCAAAAGAACGATATAACCCACCAGAATTCCCAGTATAATGCACAAAAGAGAAGCCAGAAGCGTCTGAACGCCCTGATTCCGCAAAATACTTTCTTTTTTCTTATTCATGAGCCTCCGCCTCCTTTCTCTTGGATCCTGCCATATAAAGTCCCAGTTCTTCCACCGTAACGGTCTTGGGGTCAAACTCTCCTACAATCTCGCCCTCATACATCACCAAAATCCTGTCGGACACATTCATAACCTCGTCAAGCTCCAGGCTTATGAGCAGCACGCCCTTTCCGGCATCCCGCTGGGCCACAAGCTGCTTATGTATGTACTCAATGGCTCCCACGTCCAGTCCACGAGTGGGCTGAACCGCAATGAGTAGCTCAGGATTCTTATCAATCTCCCGGGCGATGATGGCCTTCTGCTGGTTCCCCCCCGACATGGAGCGGGCCTTGGTGATTGGCCCCTGACCGGAACGCACGTCATACTGCTCAATGAGCCTGGTGGCGTATTCCCGGATATTCTTTCGCTTTAAGAAGCCTGCCTTGCTGGTGAACTGGGGTTCAAAATACCGCTGCAGGACAATATTGTCCTCCAAAGAGTAATCCAGCACCAGGCCATGTTTATGACGGTCCTCGGGAATGTGACTCATACCGGAGACCAGGCGTTTGCGGATGGGAGCATGGGTGATATCCTGTCCATCCAGGGTAATCTTTCCTCCGGTGACCGGCTCTAAGCCGGATAAGCCATAGACAAATTCTGTCTGCCCGTTGCCGTCGATACCTGCGATGCAGACAATCTCTCCCCTTTTAACCTGGAGAGATACGTTGTTGACAGCATTATTCTTATGGCGTTTGGAGGCAACTGTCATATTTTGGATGTCCAGTACCACATCTGTGGGTTTGGATTCTTTTTTCTCCACCACAAAATTTACATCTCGGCCCACCATCATGGCGGAAAGCTTCTCCGGCGTGGTATCCTTGATATCCACAGTTCCGATGTATTTTCCTTTTCTAAGGACACTGCATCGGTCCGCCGCCTCCATAATCTCTGCCAGCTTGTGGGTGATGAACAGAATACTCTTGCCCTCTTTGGCCAGATTTTTCATAATATGCATCAGCTCATGGATTTCCTGAGGTGTCAGCACGGCGGTGGGCTCGTCAAAGATAAGAATCTCGTTGTCCCGGTACAGCATTTTCAGAATCTCGGTTCTCTGCTGCATACCCACCGTGATGTCCTCAATGATGGCATCCGGGTCCACAGCCAGGCCGTATTTTTGCGACAGGTCCAGCACCTTCTTGCGGGCCTCATCCTTCTGTAAGAATCCACCTTTGGTGGTCTCTACTCCCAGAATAATGTTGTCCAGAACGCTGAAGCATTCCACCAGCTTGAAATGCTGATGCACCATTCCGATTCCCAGTTCGTTGGCATCATTGGGGTCATTGATGGTGACCTTCTGTCCGTCCTTATGAATCTCACCTTCCTCAGGCTGATACAGTCCAAAAAGCACGCTCATCAGCGTAGACTTCCCGGCGCCGTTTTCTCCCAGCAGGGCGTGAATTTCACCTTTTTTCAGTTGTAAAGTGATATTATCGTTTGCTATGATACCGGGGAACCTTTTGGTGATGTTCAACATCTCAATAGCATACTTCTCCATCCTTTACATACCTCCTCTCCTTTTATTTTTTAACAATGGAATGTGGTTTTTGTAACACTCCGTTGTATTATTCATGACAATAGAAAACTCGCAGAGCGTGTTTTCTATTGTTTTAGTAAAAAAGGGAGCAGGACAGACCTACTCCCTTTGTCTCTAACTTTGACGTTTATTTAATTATTTAACGCTGCCGGAATCAGTCACAGTAATAGTGGTCGCTGGCATAGCGGTAATATCGTTGGAAACGGTAATCTTGCCTGCGTGCATATCTGCTACAAGAGCCTTGTAATCATCCTGCGTAAAGCCTTCTCCCCACTGAGTAGTGTTCATAGGAAGCTGCACGTAGTTTTCCTCCGGATTGTCGGATACTAAGCCAAGAGTATCAATCTTGCCGGTGTAATTGCTCCAATTGCCATCCTTAATATCTGTAAGAACGGTGGTTATGGTGGGTGCCAGACCCTTCATAGCGGAGGTAATGGTGATACCCTTCTCAAACATACCGTCGATAACGCCAGACTGGTCTGTGTCAACGCCAATTACCTTGCCGCCAGTTTTCTGAGCTGCCTCTCCTGCTGATGTGTAGATACCGCCGCCGCAGGCAAATACGATTTCCACGCCCTTGGTGCTGTACCAGGTATCCATGTAAGCGGTGATGTCTGCGTCGCCGAAGAACTGTCCGCCATATACATATTCAACAGTAACATCGTTCTCAATGCCCATCTCCTTGGCTGCCGCGTCTGCGCCCTGCACATAGCCATAACCGAAACGCTGAACTGCCGGAACTTCCATACCACCCAGGAAACCAAGCTTGGTGTAGCCTAATTTTACGGTGGCATAACCAGCCATGTAGCCGGAAAGCTCTTCCTGATAAGTTGCACAGTAGGTATTCTCTTCATTGTAGTAATCTGCTACGTTGTAATCAGCGGGGTTCCAGCTATAGTCTTCGCCAACACCCTTCTCGCAGATGTCGCCTGCTCCTACGTCAAGAGCAACGAATTTAACATCGGGATATGCGTCGGACTGTGATACAAGAGCCGCTGCAAACATGTAGCCGGGCAATACAATTACGTTATGTCCATCCATAATCGCCTGGTCTACGCTGGCATCCCGGTCTGCGTCAGAATCGCCTTCGGGCTTGTAGTAGTTGAACTCTACGCCGTTGGCCTCTGCCCATGCCTTACATGCTTCGTATGTAGTCTGGTTAAAGCTCTGGTCTGTGATATCGCCGGAGTCTGTAACCATGGCAACCTTCATGTCGGTTGTTGCCTCGCCGCCGGTTTCCTCGCCGCCAC
>CAPNGW010000187.1 GCA_948665105.1 uncultured Lachnospiraceae bacterium | reverse complement strand
CCCAACGTGACGGCGGATGCCTTCGGCCTTTGCTTTAAGACCGGAAATGCAGTGGTGTTAAAAGGGGGCAGCGATGCCCTTCACTCCAACATTGCCATTGTGGATACCTTAAGGAAAGCCCTGGCGTGCTGTGGCGTCACCCAGGATGCCTTGCAGCTGATTGAGGATACCAGCCGGGAGACAGCCCGGGAATTTATGAAATTAAACGGCTACATTGACGTGCTGATTCCCCGGGGAGGTGCAGGGTTAATCCGCACGGTGGTGGAGAATGCCACTGTACCTGTCATTGAGACCGGAACCGGCAATTGTCATATTTACGTGGACGAGTCTGCAGACCTTAAGATGGCAGTGAATATCATTTACAATGCCAAAACCCAGCGCATCGGCGTCTGCAATGCCTGCGAATCTCTGGTGCTCCATGAGGCGGTTGCAGACAAAATCATGCCTATGCTTTTAGGAAGGCTTAAGGAGAAGCAGGTGGAGCTGCGCTGTGACGAAAGAAGCCGCCGGGCGGCGGTGGGAGTGACCATGCCAGACAAAGCGGAAGAGGCCATCCAGGAGGACGGCCAGTATAAACAGGCAGGACTTATAGCGGAAGCAGTGGAAGAGGACTGGGGCACCGAATACCTGGATTACATTCTCTCTGTCAGAACCGTAGCCTCTCTGGAGGAGGCCAACAAATACAACACTGGCCACTCCGAGGCTATTATCACAGAAAGCTACACCAATGCCCAGAGGTTTTTAAACGAAATTGACGCGGCGGCGGTCTATGTCAATGCATCCACCCGCTTTACCGACGGCTTCGAGTTTGGCTTCGGCGCTGAAATCGGTATCAGCACCCAGAAGCTTCACGCCAGAGGGCCCATGGGGCTCAATGCCTTGACCAGTACAAAATATATCGTTTATGGAAGCGGCCAGGTGCGGGGGTAAGCTGCAGGCAGATTGCTTTTGGCTACAATAGAATATGGAATACGTTTAGTGATGAGGAGCTGATGTGTTAAGCATCAGCTCCTTATAACTGTTCGAGAGGTAATCATTACTGTCGGAATGACTTTCAAAGGAGTTACATTCGTAAACATAATAATATCTATAAAACCAAATCCATGTATTTATTTATTAGATAAAAACCACATATGTAGTGTGTTTTCTGTTGTACCATTTTAGAATAATTGGTAAAATATATTTAAGAATTTGAGCAATTATTTCAGAGAGGATAATGGTATATATGAAAGGAGGGGATATGAGGATGAATGTAGAAGAAAGAGATTTATCGGCGAGAGAAGCAAGAATAATGCGAGTTATTTGGGATGCTGGTGGAGTAATTCCGTTACTGGAGATTATGCAACGTTTAAAACGGGATTACGGAAAGGATTATTCCAGAAATTCAGTAGCTACGTTTCTTTTAAGAATGACAGACAAGGGATTCGTGGAGAGTTACAAAAAGGGGAGAAATGCCTATATCGTGGCTCTTAAGAATCGCGATGAATATGCTTATCAGCAATTAAGCCGAGATAAGGAAGAGTGGTTTGCCGGAAAGACATCAAATCTTATGAGTGCATTGATTAAGAAAAATGATATTACCAAAGAAGATATTACCGAAATAAGGAGAATGCTGGATGAACTGGATGATACGGACGAAGGCCCGGTAAGCAATGTCACGATAATAGAGGATGAGGGTACGCAGCTGACCAGAGGAGTACAAAATCTTAATTGGAGTGTGCCAAGTAATTCCATGAGAATGACATCGGGCTTTGCAGTGAAGGCTGGTCAGGTAATCTCTATATAATGTATATTTGGAACCAAGAGATAAAACTTTAAAAGTTGGAATTGTTGATAGCAAAGGAACAAGAAGATATGTTTTAGCGAAAGATGCCGCTAATCATGACTTTTCTATTACCAGTGCCGGTACATATCATGTGTTTACCGAGAATACCAATGCGGTGTCAGTTCAGGTGGAGGGAACATATAATATTCGATAACATGGGAAAATTATTAGATTTTTCATCTAAAAAATGAATCATATTATTAGTAAAAGCAGGGATTGGTATATAACCCTGCTTTTTGGTTTTATAAAAATGATATTGCTGGAGAAAGCAACTATATAACATGTATTGAAATTTTTAAAACAGTAGAAAAATGCTGAAAAATATGAATAAATATATTGACAAACATAGTTATAATGCGTATTCTAAAAATAAAAAAGGTTGTAGTTGGTATATAAGATATTGAAAAATGGCATATGAACACTGATAAAGAAGAAAGGAGTGGAAATATGATTTTCTTCTATAAATGGTACGGTTTTATATGCGGGCAATATTTACATGATTTTCTGCTGTTTCGGAGGTATCGTATTAAAGCAAGCAGTAGAAGCGTATAGTCTATGTGGCTGGTACGGCACAGGATTATACGCGAGTCTTATCAATATACAAAACAACACGTTATATTTTCACAAAGCTATCGAAAGAAGATAATACGAATTAAATTTAAAAGAGAGGAGATTTTCCATATGAAGAAAATGAGAAGATTTACAGCATTTTTACTGATTATTACTACTATTTTTTCGATGAATATAATGACTGTGCTGGCAGAAGAAGACAACGGTCGGTTTACATCAGAATTTATAGTGGCGGCGGACGATACGATTGTTTGTTATATGGATGGTGTTCCGATTAAGAAAGCGTATATTAACGAGTATGGTGTTGTCACCCAAGAATCTCTGGAGCAAGCCAAGGCCGAGTATGAGGGGGAGATTAGAATGACTAGGGCGACTCCTACTTCTGTGTACATGACACTACCGACTTGGGCAAATAATGCTATTGTAAAGACCTCATTGGCAGCACCAAGATATGGTCAGACCAATATATATTATTACTTTACTAAGGATAATGCTAATATTTATGCCATGTCTTTAGATACTGGGAGTACGGAGGGCCTATTAGCTTTGCTAGGGGGATTTATTCCAAAGGTAGGACCAGTTATAGCGATTATGTTTACTGTATCGTCTCTTTCGAAGGGAGAGATTGCTACTAAAATTAGAAATTTAACAAATGCAAATAAGAAGGTTAGAATTAATTGTGCAACTTCGAGTTTTGGTACATTTTATGGTGTGTTTGAATGGACTGGACGAACTATAGAGACCCATAAAATATATGATTCAGGTACTACAGAAACGGTAACAAATCTTCAATTTAAGGAGTAAATATTTTATGGTATGTCCATATTGTGGAAAATGTATGCAAACTGGAATAATTTCAGGTGATCGTTATCCTCTAAAATGGGTTCCAGAAAATGATTATAGTTTTTTATTTTCAGTTTTTCAAAAGGGAATAAAACTGACAGACTATTATCAGGGAAATAACGTGGAAGCACACTTTTGTGAGGAATGTCACAAAATTATTATTAATGTATCGGAAGAACATCTTGGGAAGCATTAAATTTGAGTATTGAAGAATCTTATGAATGATGGCTTTATGCAATATGAAGGAATTGATAATAAAGTAAGATAAATAAAAACAGAGGATATTTTTAGGGCACGATGACAAAGCTGTCAGCAGACAGCAAAAATATGCTCCAATCTTTTATCTAGAAAATACTCCCGCTCATGGAGAGCATGAAGCTGGTGCGCGTCCGAACTGCACAGCAGACTGCATTCCGAAAGCAGGGGGTATTTTTCTCTAAGCTTAGCGGCATTGGCTTTATTGTGCACTTCAAAGCAGGAAAATCCGCATCCCTCCGGAACAAATCCCAGCTGGCTTAAAAGGCTGTTGGCCTTCTTATCAATGTGGGCCGGAACCATGAACCCATGGTATTCCTTAAGCAGCGCCCCCAGATTGAAAAAGGAGATGTCTGTAGCTGAAATCAAAAGGGTATCGAGAGTACCCATAGCCTCATCATTGATCCCGCACAAAATCTGATTTCCAAAGATTTCCGGCTGGTTGGGAATGGGCAGAAGATGCTGCTCCACATACGCATCAAAGGCCATGGCATCCGCAAGGCTCTTAAAATAGCACAGTACATGAACCTCCTCCGCTGTGGTCAGCTCCATTCCCGGAATCGCCCGCAGGGAGAAGGCTTTGGCCTGCTCTAAAAATGACGGACAATTCTTACAGGTATTGTGGTCTGTGAGGGCCACCAGATTAAGGCCAATCAAAGCGGCCATTCCTGCAATGTTCCCAGGCGTCATGTCGTCGTCGGCGCAGGGGGAGAGGCAGGAGTGGAGGTGTAAGTCATAGCTGATGTTTTTGGAGAAGTCCTTTTCTGACATGTGGGGCCTCCTTGGTAAATATATTAGCGGGAGTTCTCTCTTTACAAAGTATCGGCCAAGAGTCCGCCCCGTCAAGGGAGTATGTCCCTTAAGACGCGCTTTCGCTCAGTTCAAGATGTAATAATCGGCCAAGAGTCCGCCCAGTCAAGGGATAATGTCCCCAAAGACGCGCTCCCGCTCAAATCAAGACGTAGCAGTACTAGACTCCCGAACCCTTACGGGTCCGCTCGTCAAGTGCTGACGTCTTTCAATGGTCTTTAGGGACATTATCCCTTGACTGGGCTGTCATATTGGCAGGCCCTACTTTGTCTACAGTTAACCACCCGCTTCTAAGCATACAAGTGGTGGGCTCCAACGAACAGCCAGGGAATTGGTCCTGTTATGGCAGACCATTGAAAGACGTCGGCACTTAACGAGCTTGACGGGAACCGGCAAGGGAGTTTAGTACCGCTACGTCTTGAGCTGAGCGAAAGCGCGTCTGCAATAACAGGACTGATTCCCCGGCGTCCCCTTGAAGCCCCAACTTGAGCTGAGCGAAAGTGCGTCTGCAATAACAGGACCGATTCCCCGGCGTCCCCTTGAAGCCCCAACTTAACTATCCCTTCGCCTTCTGATAATAGAGCATCGCCGCATCAAAGATTGGCAGCTCCGTCCGAAAAATGGTGATTCCTTCGGCCTTTGCTTTCCCCAGGGAAGCCTCATCCAGGGCTGCGTTATGGGCCAGAACGATACAGGCTGTCTCCGTCAGGGAGGCCACCGCCAGAGTATTTAAGTTGGCCATCACCGTGAACCAGATTCCACCCTCAGGCGCGCTGCTCATGGCAATGCTAAGAAGGTCACAGCAGTAAGGGGTAGTAATTTCCTGGTCTGTGGCTTCTCCTTCGTTTACCAGTTCATAGAGCTTTAAATCCATCAATTCTTTTACTGTCATTCCTTATTCTCCTTTAGAAGCTGACTTTTTTTCAAACGGTCATAATAACCCCGCAATAAGTAAATGCAATCTTCCTTTTTGGCATAGCCCCGGACAATATCCTCCGCCAGCGCCCGGCAGGTGGGAGCGCCG
>CAPNGW010000186.1 GCA_948665105.1 uncultured Lachnospiraceae bacterium | reverse complement strand
TCCTCCGGTCTTCTCACAAGAATGGGCGAATAGCCAATCCGGTGGGTATCGTCGGCGGTGAGACGGTCCGGGTAGAACCGGAACAGCTCACCGCACATGGCGTAGCCCTCCGGCTCTGCCATGGGGTAAAACTGGCCGAATTTTGCAAATCTCTCCAGGGTGATTGGTAATGCTTTGATTTCTCTCATGATTATAGCCTCCTTTTTATAATCTGCCCGACAAATTGGGGGTTACAAAACTATATGGTGCAATGCCCTTTACTTCTGCGGACCAGCCGCCCGCAGCATTTCCTGGAGCAGGCCTTCCTTTTCCGGCTTGTACACCAGTCCCCGGGAATAAGGGATGGCGGGCACGATGGGAATGACACGTAATGGACGAAATACCGAGGCCGAATTGTTGGACAAAATATAAATATCTCCTGCATTGCACACATTTAAAATGGCGTTCACAGAATAAGGGATTCTGTCCAGCTTCAGGTCCAGCCTTGCTGCATAATCACAAAGAGCCCGGGTGGCGCTGCTCTTTGAAGTCCAGCAATAAAGCTGGTAGCCTTTAAGCTCCTCCGGGTGAATAGACTCCCGGTCCCCAAGGGGATGCCGGGGGCTTAGAATACAGCACAAATAATCCTCCACAATTTTCGTATAACAAAAACCGCGGCTGTAAAGCTGCTCATTGTCTTCATATTCCAGAAAGTCCACCGTGCCGTCCGTCAGCATACCGAAGTTATAGTCATGGGAGGTGCCGGTGGAAATCACCTGTTGTATCTTGAAGTTGGAGTGATGTTCAATTTCCAGATACCAGTTCAGCATGTCCGTGATGGTATAGACACCGATGCGTATCTCTTTTTTATTGGCCAGATACACGCCCCTGCACTCCTCCACAACAGACCTGTATTCCTCCTGAAGGGGCTTTATTCTTTCATAAAACAGACTTCCGGATTTCGTTAAGTGCAGGCCTTTGGCAGTGCGAAAAAACAGCGGGAATCCCAATTCCTGCTCCATGGTGTCTATCTGCTTCTTTAATGCCGTTTTGGTGGTACTCAATATTTCTTCCGCTTTGGTAAAGCTTCCGATATCAGTGATGGCAATAAAATTCTTAATCTGCACGGTATTCAAGGAACACCCTCACCCCCCTGCCTTCCTTCTTTGTTACCAGAGTAGCAAAAGCCGGAGGGTTCGTCAAGGGAGGTGAGGGTGTTTTCTTATTTTTCCAGCTTCTTAAAGCCGCACACATTAAGAAGAACCAGAGAGAGGACACTTCCTGCCAGAAAAACCATCATGGCAAAGGTATAGGAGCCGTCAAAATTGCTGGTGCTGAAGGCCAGAATAGAGCTTGCCAGGGCCCGCAGAACGGAGGCGATGGCCGTGGCCAGGGAATAGAACACCATATAGGTGCTGCCTCCGCCCCCTGCCATGGTCAGGTAGGAAGAAGGCTGCAGGTTGTTTGGGGCACCCATCATAAACATGACCAAGTAATAGCCTGCCACCATCAAGGCAACCAGCCCATCTGGAGCAAATCCGAATACCGCAAGTCCCAGTACCTCCAATCCCAGGAACAAGGTAACGACAAACCGCTGTCCCACCCGGGTGTCAAGAAACCCTGACACAAGACTTCCCATCAGTTGAAAGAGTCCTGCAAAGGCCGCCACTGTAACCGCCCGCTGGGGTGACAGTCCTTTGGCAGTCATAATAGGGATAATGGCAACGGAAAGTCCCATCATGCCCGGCATACTGAGTCCCCATCCAATGGAAAATAATACAAAGCGAGGCTTTTTCAACAAGTCAAGGTACGTCCAGTCGGTACTGTCCTCCGTCTGCTCTTTGGCATTGCCACATGTCATCTTATCATCTGTTGCGTTTTCAGGATACAGACCCACATCCTGAGGCCTGTCTTTGATTACAAAGCTTCCGATGACTGCCAGGGAAATCACGATGATTCCCACCGCCACCATGGCCGCTGTAATTCCGAATTTCCCGGAAGCTTTGGAAAACAGTGGAAGCCAAAGAAGGCTGGATACGATAATCACGGCTGTGACAATGCCCAGAATCTCACCCTTCCTTCTGGGATACCAGTTCCCGATTCTGGCTCCCACTGTAATCTGAGCATAAAGCATGGTGGCAATGTAGTTGGTGGCAATGAAAATTCCGGTCATTCCTGCCGGCACCAGGGGAATCAGAATGTAGCTGATTCCCCCTGCCAGCAATCCCAGCACCGTCAAAAATTTCAGGCTGAACCTCTTGGAAATCACTCCCACAAACAGGGCGAAAATCACGGATACCAGATTGCCAATGGTGTTGGCATTGTAAAGGGGAGCCGTGTCCATCTCCTTCAGCTTTGCCACTGCCGGGATAAAAATGTTTAAGGAAACTGTGGTCAGAAAATTGAACAGCATAAAGCTGACCATGCAGACGATAACTGTATTCAAAGATTGCAGCTTCCAGCTTCTGGTTTTCATAAGCTCCTCCTCACGGTAAACTAACTTTCTCTGGTCCTGGTCACAGACAGCCAGGTCTGTTGTGCGGCTGGCAGCGAAACAGGTTCTCCCCTTCCACCAATCACGTTTCGAAGGACGCCGATTCCTTCGCCTTCAAATTCCACCACATCTCCCGGAGCAATCCAGTTCTTCTTCTCGCCGCCGCTGCCCCCAGGCAGCGTTCCGGTTGTGAAAATGTCTCCCGGGAAAATGGTCTGCACCCGGCTTACATAGTATACCAAGTGCTTCAACGGGAAGTAGAAGTCTCCATGGGTTTCGGCCCATTTTTTCCCGTTTACGGAAACTGTAAATATATGTTTCTCAATATCTGGTATTTCATCCCTGGTCACAATGCAGGGTCCCAGAGAGGAGGCGTTGTCCTTGCACAGGCCCGGTCCCAGGTTTACGCTCATCTCCCGGTTCTGGAAGTCACGGGTACTCCAGTCGTTGTAAATAGTGTAGCCGTAAATATAGTCTTCCCCTTCCTCCTCCGGAATAGCCCGGCCTTCCTTTCCAATAATCACGGCAATTTCCAGCTCGTAATCAAATACGTTGGTAAGCTCCGGCCAGGGCACGGTTTCATCCGGCCCATAGATTTCCGTTGTTCCCGTCTTATAATAGGTGGGCAGGTTATACCACTCCTCCGGCATTTTTGTTAAGGAGGGCTTTGTATTTCCCCAGGCCGCCGTGTCTTTCATGGACTCGATGCCGTCCAGCATATGCTTTTCACTTAAAGAAAAGCATCGAATGGAATTGGGGCGAGGAAGGGGTGTGAGAAGGCGAACCTCCTCCGGCTGAAAAATGATACGGCTTCCCGTTTCACAAGCCCCCTGTGCCGCCACAAAGTCCATGGCTTCCCGGGCTGCCAAAAGCGCAGCCTCTCCTCCTTTGATAAAATCCAGCATCCGGTCCGGGCATTCTGTTGCCGCCACCGCTGCAGCGCCGTATACTCCCCGGCTGTTAAGCAACGCCTCCCTGGCGGAGGTCAGATCTATAATGCTTCCCGCCTTGCTGATTGTACCCACACGGCGGATTTCTCCCAGAGGTGTTTTTACACCAAATGTCACTAGCTTCATAATTTATCACCTTCTATATACAATCTTTTCATTTTGCATTCTGCCTTTCCATAGCGGCGTCACCTATTTTTCTTTGTTAACCATGTTCTGATGTCCGGCCTCCGGGTCCGCATCCTTGCGAAGCTCCGAGGAGTAGCATTCATGGCACAGGCTGGAACGAATGTATTTGGTAAATTCTTCCCGCAGCGGCTGTGTAAAGGTCTCTCTGGTCATACGGCGCACTATTCGGGAAGGCACCTTTTTCATAAGATCCCTGGCGAACTCCCAGGCCCGTTCCAGTTCGGTTCCATGGGGAACCACCTCCGCAAATATTCCCAGGCTCTTTCCCATCTGTGCATCGATGATGCCGCCATTTAACAGCATTGCCCGACCCGCATTGGGACCCAGCAGCTTATCGTATAAAATATTTACACCGTCAATGGGTGCACAGCCGGCATCCTGAATATGGCGGTCCACCGTGTAAGCGTTGTCCCCGGCAATGATGTAGTCAGACAGAAGTACTGACTCCGGGTGGATGGTGAAGGGTCCGTTGCAGGCGCAGATTACCGGCACCGGCAAGTCCAGCCATGCCATAGGCACCCGGGTGGCCGTCAGGTACCACCAGTCATAAGTGACACTGGACTCATACTCCACATGGGCAAAGGACATTTCCGGGTCGGACAGCGACAGGAAGCTGTCCCCGGTTCCTGTGATGATAATCAGTTCATTGTCCGGGTCGTAGGTAATGTCGAACAGCAGTCCCAGATACGCCTTGTGAATGGCCTCGCAGAACAACACCGGGCCATCGTTGGTATGGAAGCGAACCTCCAGAATTCCGTCCTCCCGTTTCAGATGTGCCATGCCGTCCCATTTCTTGGCGTAGTCCTCAAGATAGGTTCGAAAGGGTTGATGCTTGTCGTATTTGTATTCCATAATTACCTCCTTATTTTGGCTCTTATTCCAGAGCATTTGCGTTTTTCTTTTTTAAGAATGTGACACCGATGGAGCAGGCGATGAAGGAGAACAGTGCACAGGCCGCCATAATCCAGCCGATAACACTTCCGATGGAGCCGCTCTCCTTGATGGATGCCAGCATGGTGGTTGTAATGGACGAAAACAGGTACTGGACGAATCCCATAAAGGCCGCTCCGGTCCCAGTGGCCTTACCGGAGGCATTCATTACCAGAGACATGGCTACCGGAAGGGAGATACCCTGAATGAAGGGGAATATCCACCATACAAACTGCAGCCAGGAATATGCCGCAAAGCCCTGCATGAAAGATATGCTGATGAAAACTGCTGCAATAAGCTGGCAGGTGTTCAAAAGCCGTACGATTTTTGCAGGAGCAATTTTCGTGGCAATAAACCGTCCGATGGCCGCACTCACCACCATGGTAGCCGCGTTGATGGAGTACATGTTGGCGTATGCGTTGTTGTCCATGCCAAGCTCGGTTACCATGGCAAAGGATGCAGAGCCTGCATAGCAGAAGAACAGAGCCATGTTAAAGGCAAAGCAGATTACGAAAAATACATACTCCGGCGTCAACAGGCACTGCTTCACTTCCGCGCCGATTCTTTTAAAGCAGCCCTTTCCTGCAATTTCCGATGTCTCCGTCACAAAAAGGAACACCAGCAGGCAGAGGATACCGCAGATAATGGCCTGCAGCCAGAAGATGGCATTCCAGCCCATGGAGTTGCCAACCCACTTTCCACTCAAGGGCAGAAGGATGGGCAGGGCCCCGGACCAAATCTGCATGAAGGTCAGCGCGATGGCGGATTTCTTGCCCTTGCCGGCATCTCCGCCAATGGCCCTTGCCGCATTGGAGGAAGCG
>CAPNGW010000185.1 GCA_948665105.1 uncultured Lachnospiraceae bacterium | reverse complement strand
TTCGTTTTGACTTTGTATGCCAGGAGACGGTGAGCCTTTCGGTATTTTCCCGGACCAAGAGCCCGGAGGGAGAAGCCCGGGAGCAAGAGGATTACCGCGTCCAGACCGGCCGCCTGTATGGAATGGCCAGGAGCTTTTTAGAGACGGTAAAGGAGCTTTTCCCGTAAGCCTTCTCCCTAAAGGCAGAGTCAGATGCTGTAAAGGAAAACACAGGAGAAAAATTCCGGACAGGAAGTCCGGCTTAAGAAAACAGGCAGGGAAGCCGATATAACAGACATAAGAGAGGTAAAAAGTATGAAGATTAATCACAACATGTCGGCTATGATTGCCAACAGCCAGTTATTGCGAAGCGAAAACAGCCTGAGCGCTTCCATCGAGCGGTTATCCTCAGGTCTTAAAATCAATCATGCGTCGGATGATGCAGCGGGGATGGCCATCGCCACCAAGATGCGGGCGCAGATTAACGGTTTAAGTCAGGCGTCCAGAAATGCTTCCGACGGAATTTCCGTGCTGGAGACGGCAGACGGCGCTTTGAATGAAGTGCACAGCATGCTCCAGAGAATGCGGGAGCTATCTGTACAGGCGGCCAATGAGATATACCTCCAGGAAGACCTGGAGGCCGTTCAGGCGGAGATTGCTTCACTGACAGATGAGATAGACCGCATTTCCACTGATACGGAATTCAACAAGAAGAAGCTGTTAAACGGAGATTTGGACCAGCGGGTGTACACAAACATCCGAGGCATCGACCGCATTGAGATATCGGATTCTGTGGTGTCGGAGCATTATAACATCACTGTGGACAAGGATGCCAGACAGGCAGTTCTGGTGGGAAATGCCACAGGAAACACCGTACCGGAAGGCGTGGTAACCTTTAATGGCATAGAGGTGGAAATAACTGCGGATGAGGATCCCATTGCTGTTTTTGAGAAACTGCGGGAAGCGGCGGAGCAGGGAGAAATCAACCTCTTTGCAGTGGATGATCCGCCCACCGGAGGAGGAGACGCAGAGCACGCAGGCTATGTACCCGTAGAGTTTGAGGCGGGAACTACCGGCTTGATGTTTGTGTCTGACCGGTACGGAAGCTCTGCGGAGATGAAGATTACCTGTGACAATCAGGCACTGGCGAACTTTCTGGGGATTCCCCAGGAGGCCATAGTCAAGGGTACGGACGCCCAAATTTCACTGGGTGATGGCTTTGGCAAACAGGCCAGCTATACCACAGACGGTAATAACGTGGTGATTACTGACAGGAACGGATTTAAATTAAGCTTTGAACTGGATCCGACGTTGGCCAAGACCACCTTTGTAGACGTGACGGTGGACCGCATTAATGCTTCGGCACCGGGAACTGTGCTGGGACCGTTATTCCCCACAGTCAGACCCGGAAACGGAACACCGGTTGTCTTTGATGTCACTGATATCGGCACTCTGACGCTGCAGATTGGGGCCAATGAGAATCAGATTATGGATGTGCGGATACCTTCCACGTCGGCCAAGGCCCTGTATATTGACAAAGTAGATGTATCCACTGTGACAGGTGCAGACCGGGCCATTGATACTTACGATAAAGCCATTGCAAAAATCAGCGAGACCCGTTCCAGAATCGGCGCGTACCAGAACCGTCTGGAGAGCGCAAACACCAGCCTGGAAGCCACGGAGCTGAATATGACTGCGGCCCTGTCCCGCATTGAGGACACGGATATGGCCAAGGAGATGACCACCTATACCCAATACCAAATCTTGACCCAGGCAGCAACCTCCGTACTGGCCCAGGCCAATGACGTACCACAGCAGGCATTACAGCTACTGCAGTAAAGGGTGAAACATATGGACAACGCACAGAAACAGGAGTTTACAAGACGCATCACCAACAGCAATCCTGCACAGCTTGTGGTGGTTATCTATGATATTTTCTTCACATATGCAATGGAGGCCCGTGACCATTATGAGAAGGAGGAACGGGAGGGATTCTATCAATCCTTAAGAAGGGCTCAGGATGCGGTGAGACAGCTTCAGGACGGGCTTGATTTCTCCTACCCAATCGCCAGTCAGCTGTATGCGCTGTACCAGTTCGCCATAGAGCAGATGGCATCATGCTTCTACAGGAATAATACGGAAGGGCTGGATGCATCAGAACAGGTTCTGAAGAACCTGTATGTGGGCTTTGAAAAAGCCGCAAAGCAGGATGCATCAGAACCCTTGATGAAACATACCCAGCAGGTGGTGGCGGGCATGACCTATGGAAGGAGCTCAGCTCTTAACGAGACCCTTCAGAACTCCGATAACTCCAGAGGATTCTTCGCGTAAGAATCCTCTATTTGTTTTGCACGGCTCAAGAGAAATTTATAGCGAAGCTGTACGGCGTTGACCTGATAAATCCAGCTGTCAATCAAGTCTGGCTCCACCACATTTTCAAAATTGGAATATGCAAGTTCAAGATCGCTTTTGGTCTTCTTAATGTCATCTAAAAGTAAGGAGTATGCCGGCTCTAAAGTCTCGGCCCGCTTCAAAAAACGAATCAAAAATATCACTTCCTTTTTGGCAATGAATTACCTCTTTTTACTAAGTATAATCAAAATTTTCCAATCTATACAAAAAAAGGTATATATGAAGACGTTTTGTATATATTTTAGAAAAAGGCATACTGGGGTCGGTTCATGGAATATGGCGTAATCGCGATAGTTGTAATCTGCGTCCTGGTGCTTGCCATCGGCACCCTGAAACAAAAATCAAAAATTATTTTTCAATTTCTGGCCCGGGCAGCAGTGGGGCTCGTCACCATTTATTTTTGCAACGGATTTCTGGCAGCCCAGAATATTACGGTGGCAGTGGGGCTAAATCCCGTCAGTTTTTTGACCGTTGGAACCCTTGGAATTAGCGGATTCTTGCTTTTATACGGAGTTTTGTTCTATCATATTTTGTAGAATATTGACAAAAAATGGGAATTTGTGCAATAGAGGTAGACAAGGAAGGAATCTTGTTTTATAATCCAAAATACAAAAGCGAGGTGATGAATTGGGACAGCAAAAATTCTGTGGACGCTGCTGCTTCTGACGACGGCGGTAGCCACAGACGTTACAACAGGCAAAATCAGGAACCGGCTGATTGTTCTGGGCATTTTATCGGGTTTCCTCTTTCGGATATGGGAGTCTGGAATTGTGGGCCTGCTCTTATCTGTGATACAGATATTCTTTCCGGTTATCGTATTGTTTCTTTTATTTCTTATGCGTGCCCTTGGGGCAGGCGACATCAAATTGTTTTCCATGATTGGGAGTATTTGGAATTTAAAAATTTTGTTCTATTGTATCGTGTGGTCTTTTTTAACAGGTGCTGTTTTATCTCTAATCAAATTATTATATCACAGAAATCTGATTGCACGTCTTAGGTACTTCTTGGGGTACACGGAAAGATGCTTTCTGGCCAAACGTCTGCTAATCTACCGTGAGCCGTCTGACGGGAAACAAAATACCATTTCTTTTTCCATTGCAGTTTTAACAGGATTTATAGTCACGATGGGGGTGATAATGTGAAGAAAGTGACTGTGGCCCTCTGCGAGACCCAGGATACCTACCGGGAACGGCTGGCAGAATTTCTCATGCACAGGCGGGACGGACGGCTTATGGTCTACACCTTTTCCGCCCAGTATGTATTCCGGGAGAAGCAGAAGGAAAATGCCTTCGACCTGGTGCTTTTGGGGACAGGCTTTGAGAAGGTGGAACAAAAGGAGGGAGAGGAAGGACTCTACATCCATCTGGCAGAGACGCCGGACTGGCCCCGGGAGCAGGGACCGTCCATCTTCAAGTACCAGTCCGGGGAGGAAATTTTGCGTTGCATGTTCGGGTATTATCTGAAGCTGGGCAGGGTTAGCGCTTCCGTAAACGGTGACAGTAAGGATATTGTGGGTGTGTATTCTCCCACCCACAGCCGGCTTCGGACGCCCTTTGCCCTGACCATGGCAGAGCTTTTGTCCGGGGAGAAACGGGTACTGTATGTGAATCTGGGGGAGTGGGCCGGGTTTGGAGGCTGGTTTGAGGAGGAGTATCATCGGGATCTGGCAGATTTGTTGTATCTGATTTCCGGGTATGGAAGCCAGGTGGAGGGACTTTTGGAGAGCGTGCTTCACACGGTGAACCGGGTGGATTACATACCGCCCATGGCAGACGCCCAGCTTCTCAATGAGGCCAGAGCGGAGGATTATCAGGAGCTTTTACAGCTGCTGGTGGAGAAGACCGGGTATGAGGTGATTCTTCTGGATTTTGGGGTGATGGTTCCCGGGTTTTTCTCCCTGTTAAATCAGTGCAGCAGTATTTACGGCGTGGTGGACCAGGGGGCTCTGGCCCTTGGCCAGCGGCAGCAATTTGAAAATAGTATGAAAAAAAGCGGCATGGAGCATCTGGCGGAGAAAATTGTCTATGTGCCCTTTACCACAGCCCAGGAGCAGGTGGTGGAGCGGGAACCGGTGCTGCAGCAATGGCTCTACGGAGAATTGGGGGACCGGGCAAGAGCCGCCCGGTATGGAAAAAGTGGAACAAATTAGAGACTATGTTATGGAACGTCTGGACATTTCCCGGGAAATACCCGATAAGGAAATTCTCGCCATCATTGACGAGGCGGTATGCGCCAGGGCCGGAACGGAGGTATTGTCTGTGGACAAGCGGCGCCAGCTTCGGATGGAGGTATTCTATTCCCTGCGGAGGCTGGACATATTGCAGGAGCTCCTCGACGATGATGAGATTACCGAGATCATGGTTAACGGTGCGGGGAAAATATTCTATGAAAAGCAGGGGCGCATCCGGCAGTGGGAAAAGTGCTTCAAGAGCCGGGAGAAGCTGGAGGATGTGATTCAGCAGATGGTGGGAACCAACAACCGGGTGGTCAATGAGTATTCGCCCATTGTGGACACCCGCTTACCGGATGGCTCCCGGGTAAATATCGTGCTGGCCCCCATCGCCATAGACGGCTCCTGTATTTCCATTCGGAAGTTCCCCAAACGGCCCATTACCATGGAGGATATGGTGGGCTTTGGCTCCATCAGCCAGGAGGCGGCAAAATTGCTGGAACGGCTGGTAAAGGCCCGGTACAATATTTTTATTTCCGGTGGAACCGGCTCCGGGAAGACCACCTTCTTAAATGCGCTGTCTGCCTACATCCCTTCCGGGGAACGGATTATCACCATTGAGGATTCTGCGGAGCTGCAGATTCAGAATGTGCCCAATCTGGTGCGGCTGGAGACGCGCAACGCCAATATGGAGGCGGGAAATGAGATTGTTATACGGGATTTGATTAAGACAGCCCTTCGGATGCGCCCGGACCGGATTGTGGTGGGTGAAATTCGCGGAGCGGAGGCCCTGGACATGCTGCAGGCCATGAATACCGGCCATGACGGTTCCCTGTCCAC
>CAPNGW010000184.1 GCA_948665105.1 uncultured Lachnospiraceae bacterium | reverse complement strand
AGAATGGTGAGATGAGCCAGCCGGATATCGCAACAGAGCCATCGGCGGAGGCGGAGCCTTTAGAGGAGCCGCCTGCCCTGGGACTGGAAACAACTTACGGGGAAATGGCTAGCTGTACCTATGCCACTCGGGGAGGATATCAGTGGACGGTTCATTTGGACGACGGCACGGACAGGTCTGTGATTGCGGATTCAACTTCACCCAGAGAGTGGAAGGAGATAGCGACCATCGATATGGCCAAAACGGACGGCACCATCAAGCTGCAATTTTCTTCCGGGATGAAGGAATATACGTTGAATTATTGGATAGAAGATGCCACCTGCGGCGTGGCGGACCCGGTGCCCATGGAGGGTGATACCATTTTACTGGAGGATGAGCTTGCCAAAGGCATCTATGAAATTTATGTGGTGTATGAGAGCGGGAACGCTTATTATGGCTTCCGGGTGGAATAGGAAGTTGGAAGAAGCTCTTGCTATTATTTCAGTGTGTCGATATAATATAGTAGTAAATTGAGGAAGTTACCTGTGGGCAAGGCTTAACCTGATTCTTCGCCCTGCAGATGTAAAGGAGCAAGGAAATGATTCTGGAGGTAAAGAACTTAACCCACGGCTTTGGAGACAGAGGAATTTTTGACAATGTGTCCTTTCGGCTCTTAAAGGGAGAGCATATCGGGCTGGTTGGCGCCAACGGTGAGGGAAAGTCCACTTTTATGAATATCGTCACCGGAGCGCTCATGCCCGATGAGGGATATGTGGAGTGGGCCAAAAATGTCCGGGTGGGATATCTGGACCAGCACACCGTACTGGAAGAAGGAATGACCGTAGGGGATGTATTGCGCGGTGCCTTTTCCTACCTTTTTGAGATGGAAGCGGAAATGAACCGGATGTTTGAGGAGATGGCAGAGGCCACACCGGATGAGATGGAACGGCTGCTCACAGAGACGGGGACGTATCAGGAGCTTTTGGAGCAGCACGATTTCTATATTATAGATTCCAAGGTGGAAGAGGTGGCCAGAGCTCTGGGAGTACTGGAATTTGGCCTTGACACGGACGTGACCCAGCTAAGCGGCGGCCAGAGAACCAAAATTCTCCTGGCCAGGCTGCTGCTGTCCAAACCTCAGATTCTGCTTCTGGACGAACCCACCAATTATTTGGACGAAAATCATATTGAATGGCTGAAGCGCTACCTCCAGGAATATGAAAACGCATTTATTCTGATTTCCCACGATATCCCTTTTTTAAACAGCGTGGTGAACATCATTTACCATATGGAGAATCAGAAGCTGGATCGGTATGTGGGGGACTATGACAAGTTCCAGGAGGTCTATGAGATGAAGAAATCTCAGCTGGAGGCGGCTTACAAGCGCCAGCAGAAGGAAATCGGCGAGTTGAAGGAGTTTGTTGCCAGGAATAAGGCCCGGGTAGCCACCCGGAACATGGCCATGTCCCGGCAGAAGAAGCTGGATAAGATGGAGGTGATTGAGCTGGCCAAGGACCGTCCCAGGCCGGAATTTTTCTTCAAAAATGCAAGGGCTGCAGGGAAAGTCGTCTTTGAGACCACAGATTTGGTGATTGGCTATGAGAAGGACCGTCCCCTGTCCAAGCCCTTGAATCTTCGCATGGAGCGGGGAGAGAAGATTGCCGTTATCGGGGCCAACGGGATTGGGAAGTCCACATTTTTGAAAAGTGTGCTGGGGCTTATTCCGCCTCTGGAGGGCAAGGCCCAGCTGGGAGACTATCTGTATCCCGGCTACTTTCAGCAGGAAATGCCGCCCAGCGAAAATACCTGTATCGAAGAAATCTGGGAGACCTTCCCCGCCTATACCCAGTATGAGGTGCGTTCTGCCCTGGCAAAATGCGGTCTTACCACCAAGCACATTGAGAGCAAGGTGAAGGTGCTAAGTGGCGGCGAGCAGGCCAAGGTGAGATTATGTAAACTGCTTGGAAATGAGAGCAACCTGCTTCTTTTAGACGAGCCCACCAACCATCTGGACGTGGACGCCAAGGAAGAGCTAAAACGCGCCCTGAAGGAGTATAAGGGAGCCATCCTTCTGGTGTGCCATGAGCCTGAGTTCTACCGGGAGGTGGTGGAGAAGGTGTGGAACCTGGAGGAATATCTAGTATAGGAATGAAATTGTTTCCGGGTTTGTGCATATAATAAAAGGAGAAAGTGCTTTTTGGGAAACAAGAGGTATATAGTGAGGCTGAGTGACGTGGATAAAAAAGAAATTGAAACGCAGGTTACAGCATTATTAAAAGGATATGGGTATTCACCTCAGGAGGATGCTTATGTTGATATTGTAGAGTTTGTCCAGCAGCTTGGCTTCATTGTTGGGAATGCAGAGTTGGATGAAAAGGAGGACGGGTTTCTTGCCATACAGGCAAATGATAAAATTATAGGGGTAAATTCCAAACGTTCTCTTGACTGGAAACGCTTTATTATTGCACATGAATTTGCTCATTTTGTTCTCCATTATAAAGCAGGAGAGCTATATTTGAACAGGGAAAACAAGAAAGGCAAGGATGAAGAGGAAAATGACGCAGATTATTTTGCTGCCGCATTGCTAATGCCAAAAGAAGCTTTTAAACGTCTGTATTCGCAATTCGAAGAGGACGGTATGAATACCACAGCTAATTGCCTGCAGTTGGCATCAATCTTTAAAGTGCCCTTTGACAGTGCTTCCCGGCGTGTGGAGGAAGTGTTTTTAGCGGATCGTTAGGTGATGTTATGAAGACTACCCAGGACGAATTTCAAAAATTTTTTAAGAAATTAACGTTTTCAAAAGCTGAAAATGAAGACGAACTGGGATATAAGGACCCGTTTGTCACCAAGGAACAAATAAAAAGAGACAAGCACGTTACGGAACTCTTAAATGAATATGTCTCTTTTTATAAAAGCAAGGTAAAGCACAGTAAAATTTGCAGATACATAATCCTGGTACCCTGTGTGGGAATCATTATTGCCTTTGCAATTTTGCTCATCATCTTATCCTACAGGGTAGTAGGCATCCCGGATGACATGACAATTAAGAATCTGGTGGCATTTATTACTGCCTGTCTTTCGTTCATCTCTTTGATTATCGGATTACTTACGATTATTACAAAATACTTTTTTCCGGAAAACGACGAACAATATATAACCACCATTGTGGAATCCATTCAAAGGAATGATTTGGATAATAAACGGGAAAACGCCCGGAACAAACAGGACTCTGCCAAGGAACAGATTGACAAGAAGATGGAATAATCTTTCCGACTCACCGGAATGTGCAGAACATAGAGAGCATCTTTTCTTACTTTTGCTGGCCATAGGCTGCGCTTTTTTCTTGCATATGCTTTGCCCAGGTGCTATAATTACGGCAAAGCATATTTTCTTTTTTATCTGTGGCAATGGCTGATTCTTTTCTTTTTTTACGGAAAATCTATGCTTGAAAATCATCGTCAACAAAGAAAGCAGGAGATTTTCGGAAAACCTCCTGCAGCATAAGGAGGAGAAGGAATGGAATTAAAAACCGAACGCACTTACAAGGACAGGCTTATTCGCATGATTTTTATGGAGAAAAAGGAGAATCTATTAAGCCTGTACAATGCCGTAAATGGCACCCACTACACCAACACGGAGGATTTGGTGGTCAACACCCTGGAAAATGCTATCTATATGAACATGAAGAACGATATGTCCTTTATCTTCGATTTTTTTCTGAATCTATATGAGCACCAGGCGACCTTCAATCCCAACATGCCCCTGCGAAAATTATTTTATTTATCAAAGCTTTTGCAGGGGCTGGTGAAGGACAGGAATCTGTATGGTACCAGGTTGGTCAAGATACCCACGCCCAGATTTGTAGTATTTTATAACGGGACGGAGGAAGCGCCGGAGCGGCAGGCGCTGCGGCTGTCAGAGGCTTTTGAGAAGCCAATGGAGGATCCGGAGGTGGAGCTTTGCGTGACGGTGCTGAATATCAATCCCGGGTATAACCGGACGTTGATGGAAAGCTGTCGCTTACTGAAGGAATATATGCTCTATGTGGAAAAAGTGAGGATCTATGCGAAGGAAACCCCCATCCGGGAGGCTGTGGACCGTGCAGTGACGGAGAGCATCCGTGAGGGGATATTAGCGGAGTTTCTGACAAAATACAGGGCGGAGGCGATAGAAGTGAGTATATTTGAATATGATGAGGAAGCCCATATGCGTAAGGTGCGGGAGGAAGGCTGGGAGCTTGGCCGAGAAAAAGGCCTTGAGGAAGGTCTGGAGCTTGGCCGAGAAAAAGGCTGTACGGAAGGCGAGTGGAGGAAGCTGATTTCACAGGTAAGAAAGAAACTGGACAGGGGATTTAATACCTCTGCCATTGCCGAAATGCTGGAAGAACCAGAACCGTTCATCGAAGAGATAATAAGGCTGATAGAGGAGAATCCTGGGAAGACAGAACAGGAACTGGGAAGAATATATGCAAAGGTGCACAAGGAAGCTTAGAGCATATTTTGGTTAACTAACAGCAGGGCTGCTGCACTGAAATGCAACAGCCCTCTTTTCTGTAAATCCTAAAACTCCATCCGAAGCTTAAAATCAATCTCAGCTTCCTTCAGCTGATATTTCTCCATCAATGCCGGACCGCAGGCGTTAGAGCCCACGCCGCTTATTTTATAATCCAGACAGAGAACGGTGGTGTCCGATTTTTCCAGCTCAAAATTATGTGCCTTTTCCTGCAGCTCTTCCTGGGTATACCGGGAAGCGTTAAAGGAGAAGGGTGTGCCGGAGGTAACGGTGAGCTGTCCAAGGCCTTGGGAAGCCAATGTGAGGGATTGGACGCCGAAGTGGCTTCCGTGCTCCTGGGGGTTGATATAGTCCACATACATATCCTCTACCTTGGCGGTAAACTTCCCAAACCGGGAGGCCAGGTGTTTATCAATATAACTTTCACAGGGACCGTAGCCCAAGTAAGTAACCCTGTCATACTCCCTGGGTAAAAAGAGCCGCAGCCCGAACCGGGGCAGGAATGGAAATGCCGTATCCCTAAGGGCGTGGAGGGATACCTCCAATGTGCCGTCGGAAAGGATGGTCCAGACCGCCTGGATATCTAAAATGTGCTGAATCTGGATGGCATGGATTGCCAGCCTGCATTGAATCACGGTTTTGTCCGGCTCTGAGGTTACCTTTGTTTCATAGACTCTTGTCATGGCCCGGTCATAACCGGCCTTTTTCCATTCCGTTACAATGTTGCGGTCATTGTCTATGGGAGCCCGCCAGATATTGAATTCCATGGGCTTCTCCAGGAGGGAAATGCCGTCCGTTACCATGCGGTGGAAGGTGGCAGTCAGCTTGTTAAAGGTATAGTGATAATTATCTCCGGTTATGGTGAGGGTGGTCCGGCTCTCGGTTATCCTGGCAGCGGAGGCTGGAGTAAGGGGGGCCTGGTCCCTCAAGGGCTGTGACATGGGC
>CAPNGW010000183.1 GCA_948665105.1 uncultured Lachnospiraceae bacterium | reverse complement strand
CAGGGCCCGCTTCCGGGAAAGAGACCAGAAGCCCGAAGCTTTCCTTTCTGGCCTGCCGGCCTTGTGTGTCCAGAGCTCTGCCTCTTCCACATAACGGGCGTCAATCTTACCGATGGCATCTATCAGAATTTCCGTTTTCATACTGCAAATCCCTCCTTCCTAAGATGCTCCCGCAGCTTTTCCCGAATGCGGAACAGGGTTGTTTTCACATTGCTCTCATTGAGGGCACAGCGGCCGGCAATTTCCTTGATGGTGTCCATATACCAATAACGGCGCACAAACAGCACCCGCTTTTCCGCTTCCAGCTCTGAAAGAAAACGGTTCAGGCTCTCCACCAGCTCCTGCTCCTCCAGATGTGCCAGGGGCTCCCCGCCCCCGGCACAATCCATAAGCTCGTCAAATATGTATTCCACCTGTCCCTTCCCCCTCTTTAAGGAATGCTTCCTGCGGTAGCGGTCCAGTGAGAGGTTGCGGGTAATGGCCCCTAAGAATGCGGACAGAATGGTGGGCCAGGCCGTGGGCATGGAATTCCAGGCCTTAAGCCAGGTATCGTTTAAGCACTCCTCACAGTCCTCCTTATCCGCCAGAATATGCCAGGCAATACTCCTTAAATAGCTTCCGTATTTTTCTTCTGTGGCCGTGATTGCCTTCTGGTCTCTGGACCAGTACAAATCAATGATTTTTTCATCTTCCATCGTTGTTCTCCATAATGCCAAGAAATATCGGCAGGTTAGCTTCTGTATCTACAATAGCATAGAGGAAGGGTCTGTTCAAGATAACGCTGGGTACTGTCTCCATCGCTCCCCCGGCCTCCATTTCCACCACTGTTGCGGCTCCGGCCCGGGTGCCAACCTCATCCACCTCAATATAAGTATTGTGAAGCACATTCCCTATGTAAATATTTCCACCTGCGTAGGTTCCCATATCGGCAAAATCTGCTCTCTCAAGGTCAAAGGCCAGCTCCATCCCCAAGGCCTTCAAAATTTCCTTCAGTGAAAGCTTCGTCTCGCCAGTAAATTTTGGAAGACCGGTATCCACCGGCTCCTGACTGGCATTGTTAAGAAGCTTCAGAAAATCCTCCCCGGTCATTTCACTGATATAATCTTCGATAGCAGTTCCCTCCACCGGCAATAATGCTGCAAATGCATAACCCTCTTTGTAGGGCTTCAGGAAGCCTGTGGCTGTGTCATCCGACAGGTAGAGCCCCTCCCTGCTATACATCATTTCCACAGTCTGAGCATCGCCCTCCTCCGGGAAAAATTCTCTGTCATAAATCTGGTCGGTGGTATAGGGCGTCTCCCACTCTGCGTCAAAGGCCATGGCATTTATCAGGTACATCACGGCATCCTCGGGGATTTCCTTTAAAATATCCCGAATGATGCCATCCGTCTCCTGCTCCACCCAGCCGTTGATATCCTTTAAGGTACTGGTGTCAAAGGGGGCGCTGTATATTTCCGCCGTGTATTCCCTGGCAATGGTTTCCAGATAATTTTCATTGGGTGTGAAAGCCCCGTCATCCCCATGGAACCAGATGGAATTGCCGAAATGAAATTGGGCAGCCTTCCCATCCGGCAAGGTATTAAGGTAGGCTAAAAGCTCCTGCCTGACGGTATCAGGAAGGGCATCCCCATACAGCGCCTGGTTCATTTCTGATTCCGTCTCTCCCCCCGCTCCTCTTCTGGTCATTTCCAGCGCAGTCATCACGGAGAGAGGTGATATCATAATATTCTCCTGTCTGCTCTGGGAACGGCCTTCCTTCAGCAGCTGGAAGGAAAAGTCCGCATAGCTCTGCCGAAAGACGTCGGTGACCGGGATTTTACTGTAGTCCGTCACCTTCTTTTGGTATTCTTTCGTCAAATTCTCGGTGGAAGCCGACAGTCTGGGGACAGCGGCCTTGCCACAGCCCAGAATGCCGGTTACCAAAAGGATTGCTGCCAGGCCGACGGCCCTTTCTACCCTTTTTCTTCCGGCCTTTGGAGTGCCTCCTTTGGCATTGCCTCTTGCCCACATTTCCATTTCTCTGCTGTGCTTCCCACATTTTCTCTTCTTCATCTGTTTTCCCTCCCATAATATGTGCGTGCTTTTAACCTCTTCACAGGATATGACGAATAAAATATGCAAAGGTTTCACTTTTTTCAAATTTTTTTGATAGGACACGAAGTTTTCTATAGAGGTTCGAGTGCCAAAAGGGGATTCCTATAAAAAAGGATTGACAAATCTGTCCATTCCAAGTAGACTATACTTGTCTATTAACAATAGACTGACGAAAAAGGAGGTGCATCATGTCTGATATGCGACTTGGAGTGGTGGAATCCCGGTTTGCCGACATTATCTGGAGCCTCGCCCCCATTGCATCCGGGGAGCTGGCGAAGCGATGCGAAAAGGAGCTGACCTGGAAGCGGACCACCACCTACAATGTACTCCGGAAGCTCTGTGACCGGGGAATTTTTCAAAATGACAATGGAATTGTGAGGGCGGTTGTCTCCCGGGAGGATTTTTATGCCGCCCAGGGGGAAAGCCTGGTGAATGAGGCCTTTGACGGCTCCCTGCCGGCCTTTCTCGCCGCATTTACCAGGCGAAAGGCATTGTCCGCCGATGATATTTCAAAAATTCAAAAAATGATTGATTCTGCCGGGGAGGTGTGAATATGGATGCCTTATTTCTGAAACTGTTAAATATGAGCTTTGGAGCGGTCTGGCTGATTCTGGTGGTTGTAATCCTGCGCCTTGTTCTTAGAAAAGCGCCCAGGTGGATGTTCTGTGCCCTCTGGGGTCTGGTGGCCTTTCGGCTGGTCTGCCCCATATCCTTGGAGAGCGGCTTGAGCCTGATTCCCAGCGGGGAGGTTTTGTCCTTACCTGGGGTGGAGGGAGAGTCCCTTCAGGTGCATACCGGATTTGGGATTTTTGACAGTACCGTCAATGAATATCTTGGGAACCCTTATTATGAAGGGTCTGCCCTTTCCTCTGGCAGCGGCCACACAGTCTTGACACTTCTGGGTGTTCTTTGGCTGCTGGGTGTTGCGGCGCTTACTCTGTACAGCCTTATCAGCTTCCTGCGGCTTAAACAGCGTGTCAGCACGTCCATCCCCTTTAAGGAAAATATATGGATATGCGATTGCATAACCACCCCATTTATTCTGGGCATGATAAAGCCCCGCATTTATCTGCCTTCGGACATGACCAAGGAGCAAAAAGTTCATGTGCTGATACATGAAAGGTCCCACCTGATGCGGCGAGACCATCTGTGGAAGCCTTTGGGTTTCTTATTGCTGACAGTTTACTGGTTCAATCCTCTTATCTGGCTCTCCTATGTGCTCCTATGCCAGGATATCGAAATAGCCTGCGATGAAAGGGTGATTAAAAATTATTCCATGGAGGATAGGAAGGCTTACTCCAAGGCCCTGCTCTCCTTCAGTGTGCAACGCCGGATGGTGTCAGCCTGCCCCCTTGCTTTCGGGGAGACTGGTGTTAAGGAGCGGATTCGCTGGGTACTAAATTTCAAAAAACCGGCCTTCTGGGTGATTGTTGCCGCGCTGGCTGCCTGTATTGTGACGGCAGTCTGCTTTCTGACCAATCCTGTTTCCCAATCCGAACCGGACGATTCAGTTACTCTCCGGGCCACTGTACTTGAGGTTTCAGACGGGTATCTGATTGTGGAGCCTGTGGAGGGCTCTCTGGAGCTTTCCTCCTCTGACCGCATCTCCCTTATGAATATGCCGACTTCTCCCAAGCCCCAGGTGGGAGATGTGGTGGAAATCCAGTATGACGGAGCCATCATGGAGTCCTACCCGGCGCAGTTGGGGCAGGTGTACAGCATTCGTGTGGTGGAGGGAGAAGAACCCATGACATATGACCGGATTCCCATGGTTATGGTGGACGGTAAGCTTTTCTACGACACCGGAGAAACCATCATCACCAAATGCGGAACCTATGATGGAGAAATCACTTCCTCGGTGGACGGCTCAGAAATTCCCGTAAAAAATAACCAGTCCAACTTTGGAAAAGGCTTTGGATATCTGTACGCACCAGGAGACGACACTATAGTCGTCCACATGAATGAAAAATGGTGTGTATTTGAGTATCGCAGCAATGCTGAAAACTAAGGAAGCGCTGATTAAATCAGCGTTTCTCTAAGTTTATGAGTGGCTTTCCGGGGATGATGTTCCGCCTGCTCCTTTGTCACAGCAATTCCTTCAGCAGGCGGTTCACCAGCTCAGGGTTGGCCTTGCCCTTCATGGCTTTCATGGTCTGACCCACCAGAAATCCAATGGCTTTTTCTTTTCCGTTACGATAGTCCTCCACGGACTTTGGATTCTCTGCAATCACCTGCTCCACGCAGGCGCGAAGGGCTCCCTCATCATGGACGGTACGCAGGCCCTTTTCCTTTACGTATTCCTCCGGGTCCATGTTCCTTTCAAAAATCTGCTCAAACACTTCCTTGGCCACGGTGCTGTTGATGGTTCCCTCCTCCACAAGGCTGATAAGCTTTGCCAGATTTTCCGGGGAAAATGGAATCTCCTCCTGGTCCATGTTATGCTCCTTCTGCAAACGCATAGTTTCTACCATCAGCCAGTTGGATACCTTTTTGGGCCGGCCGCAGAGGGCCGTGGCTTCCTCAAAAAAGTCGGCCATCGGCCTTGTGGCAGTGAGGAGCCTGGCGTCATAATCAGGAATCCCGTACTCCTGTTGCAAGCGGCGGCATTTCTCTGTGCGCATCTCCGGCTGTCTTGCCTGAATTTCCCGGAGCCATCCTTCGTCTATAACAACCGGAGCCAAATCCGGCTCCGGGAAATAGCGGTAATCCCGGGCATCTTCCTTGGAGCGCATGGCATAGGACCGGCCTTCATTGTCATCCCAGCGGCGGGTCTCCAATATGATGGGCTCTCCTGCCTCCAAAAGCTCTATCTGCCGTGCGCCTTCTGCCTCTATGGCTCTGGCAATGGCTTTGAAGGAATTTAAATTTTTCATTTCGGTTCGGGTGCCATACTCCAGGGCACCCGCTTTTCGTGCGGAAAGGTTTACATCCACCCGCAGGGAGCCCTCCTGCAGCTTGCAGTCGGAGGCGCCCAGGTACTGGATAAGGGTCCTAAGCTTATCAAGAAAGGTAATTACCTCTTCCGGGGTACGCATATCCGGCTCAGTGACAATTTCAATCAGAGGCACCCCGGCGCGGTTATAATCCACCAAGGAGCAGTCCTCCTGCTCCACATGGATGAGCTTTCCGGCATCCTCCTCCATGTGAATTTCGTGAATCCCGATGATTTTACTGCCGGATTTCGTCTCTATCTCTATGCCGCCCTTTTGGCAAATAGGCAGGTAGAGCTGGGAAATCTGGTAGTTCTTTGGGTTGTCAGGGTAAAAGTAGTTCTTGCGGTCAAACCGAGAGTACCGGGCAATGGTGCAGTTGGCAGCCAGGCCCACGGCAACGACGTACTCCACCACCTGCCTGTTC
>CAPNGW010000182.1 GCA_948665105.1 uncultured Lachnospiraceae bacterium | reverse complement strand
GTGCTCAGCGTGCTGTTTAACCCGGTGCCGAACTCATACAGCCGCCGTTCTAAAATCTTCGGCACCAGAGCCATTCCCGCCGGAACCCGGAAGGCCTCTACGGTGGAAATAGTGAGGGTAAACAGCAGCATTATCCAGGGATTTAACAGCTCCATAAGATAAAGGATTGCAAATCCTACCACCACAATTCCCCGGAACACATCGGTAAGCACCATCAGCCGTTTCTTGTTCCACCGTTCCACCAATGCCCCCAGGAAGGGCTGCAGTAAAATGGTGGGCAGCTGATTCACTCCGAATATTACTGCTGACCAGACTGCATTCCCTGTGAGGGCATACACCAGCCAGGTAAAGGCAATGCTGTCGATGGAGTCGCCAAAACGGTTAATAATATTGGCGGCAATCACCTTCAGATAATCTTTCTGTGTCATCAGGTCCCGGTACCCTGTTCTGGATTCTGTCTCACTTTGCATAGCATTTCACTTCTTTCTATACGCAAATTTGATTTTAAGTTTAATTGTATTCTACACTAATATTAGATATATGTCAACTATATATTTCATTATCATCTAATGTTATTTTCTCTTTTGAGAAATCTTCTGGTTACTGTTCACTCCGTGACCAGTAACATCTCCTGCTTTCAGAAATTCTAAAATTATCTTTCTTTTTTCCTCAAAAAAGAGTAGTATAGTATCATCACCCTTTTTCACCGTATATGCACTTGTCAAGAGAGGGTAATATCAGACTATGATTGGAGAGAATAGAACATGAAAAAGAAATGGATTTGCAGCATGATAGCAATGACCCTGTCCGCCGCCCTGTTTGCCGGCTGCGGGAATTCTGATACAGCAAATAACAATGATTCCAAAAATCAGACGGAGCAGCCCTCCGACGGAAACGACGGCTTTGAGGAAGGCCAGCCCGGTAAGACAGACGCTGCCAACGGAAGCAACGGGCAGGAGGAAGGCACCCCGGAAGGAAGCGAATCAGAGACAGCCGGCTCCCAGGAGGAGGTCGAGGATTTTGGCTCCATGACAGAGCTTGACATTTCAGAGTTTTCCTCCATGGAAAAGGCCCTGGATTCCCTGATGGTCTCCTGCACCGCCTATGAGCGCACCTATGACAGTCAGGATGCGGATTTTTTCTGGCTGGTGCTTTCATACGGCATCCAGTATCACAGCGATGAAATCCCTCTGGCGGAGACTCTTGAACAGGAAATCCGGGTCCCCCGGATGGCCGTACAGGAATTTGCCACCGGTCTTTTTGCCGATTATTCGGACTTGCCAGAGTTACCACAGAACCATCCGACGGTGCGTTACGATGCAGACTGGGATGCCTATGTATTCTCTGCCAGTGGGTGCATTATTCCCTTTGAAACCCGAATTTTAAATGCATATCAGAAGGAGGATGGCCAGCTTCGAATTGCTGCCGCCCTGTACGACCCGGACACAGATGAGCCGCTGCATTGTTACATATTTCACCTGGTGCCCAACGCCTATGCCGACGGAATTACAGACCCCATATTCCCCTATAGCATATCCTCCATGACCCTCTCCCCCGCTGTGAACTCCGGAGGGGAATTATCCACCTTAATCGGAAGCTACCAGGGATTTTCCGACAACCATACCGTGGAATTCCTTATTGACAGCAACCTGATGGCCTTTCAGGTATATAACCTCGAAATCGCCACCCTGCTTTCCCAGTGCAAGGATGGCCAGGAGGTCACCTTCGCCGTGGAGATTGACAAAAACACGGAGAGTAAGACCATTGCCAGTCTTATCTTAAAGTAATCCTTGAGAAAGCGCTCCTCCTCTAATTGATGAAAGAATTTTTTCGCATACGCCTCCGTCAATTCCATACGGAATTTGGGATGAGCAATGCCGATGAGGGCTTTGGCCCTCTGTCTTAAGCTCTGGCCGGTCATCCGGGCAATGCCGAACTCCGTCACGATGTAGTCCACATGCTTCCGGGTTCCCATGAGAAAAGTGGCAATGGATTTTCCCGGGTACAGGGTCTTTTTGCTGTTATTTACCCCCCCCCTTAAGCAAATCCACAATGCCGTCCGAGAGAAGCTCCGAATGCCGTCCCAAATTTTTCTTCTCATGGAGAAACAGAAGCACCGCATCGGGAATGGAGCCTATTCCCATGGGAACCATATGTACAATCTCCACGTTCCGGTACTGCTCCCGCCGGTTCACCATAGTCTCCACCAAAAACTGGGGCTCCGCGCATGCGTGCCCCAGTACTAAAGCCTATGTTACCTTAAAATTATTATTTTTTTCACAATTTAATAGTAGCACGAAATATACACCTCTGCAAGAAGCTTTTATATAGCGCTGTTAACCTTCAGCCCCTTTAAGTCCTCTTTCAACAATTTCTGCTCTTCCAAAATGGCCTTCAGCTGTTCTTCCACATCCTGCTGTATCTTGTGAATATCCAAAAGCTCCTCTGGCTGAGGCGTATTTTCCTCCCGCTCCGCCTTTTTTTCTTCCCGCAGCTCTTCCAGCTCTTCCTTCTCTTCCTTCAGCTCTTCGCCCTTCTCTACGGCTTCCTCCACTTTCTCTTCGATATGGTCCTTGCCTTCATCTATCAGCATGCCTATAATCTCTCCGCTGGCAGCCTCCAGATATTTATCCTTGGCCGCAACAGCATCATCCATGCCGTGGTGCTTCACAACCTCCTGCTGGGTGGCCCGAATCACCTGGGTCTCCGAGGAAATGACCTTCTGAGCCTCCTCTATCTCTTTCCGCCATTTCCCCTTGTCCGCCTCCAGGGACATGGCCGCCTTCTGATATTCTGTCATGGGCCCCAGCTCCTGATACTGCTCCCATTCTTCCTCGGTGAGCTTTACCTGGGAATTAGGCTTCATGGCTTTATTGAATTTCATCCGCAGCTCCAAATCCTGCTGTTCCTTGCTGTCTGCCTCAATGCCATAGGTCTCCTTAAGCTTCTCCTGCTCATCACTGATGGCGTTGATTTCCTTAAGGGCCGCCGAGGCAGTCTCCTTATTCTGTGTAATCCGGTCCCGGCGCTCCTTCAAATCTGTGTCAATGACACCGTCCGACTCAAACTGTCCCCGCAAAATATCCATGGCTTCCTTCTGGGCCTTTTCCCTTCTGGCCTGGATGGGGTCCTGCATTAGATTCAGCTGGGAGGCATTGATGGAAAATGTGCCGCCCTTATTATTCCCGTTCCCATGAGCGTCCTTTGTCCGATTAGTATTCTCCCCGTTTACCATAACGGATATATTGTCTGTAAAATTTATCCTCATGCCTCTTCTCCTTTTCGTAAAAATACTATATGGAATCTTATACCTGATATATCGGTCTCTATGACGGAAATATCAAGATTCCATATAGTACTTTTACTACAGAAAATATACTGTTGACAACATATGGGCCGGGGACTTAATATGCCTCATCCTCCCGTTCCCCTTCCTCCCGGTTCCTGTGATAATTCATATGGGCCATAACCATCAGCGCAATCTTAAAGAGCATCGCATCCTCAAAGGCCCTGATGTCCAGCCCAATGGTCCTCTCAATACGCTCCAGCCGGTACACCAGCGTATTCCGGTGCACGTAAAGCTGCCGGGCAGTCTCGGAAATATTCAGATTGTTCTCAAAGAACTTCTGGATGGTAACTGTGGTCTCCTCATCAAAGATGTCTGGAATATTGTCTCCAAACACCTCTTTCAAAAACATATCGCACAGGCTGATGGGAAGCTGGTATATAAGGCGTCCAATCCCCAGCCGGCTGTAGGAGAGATTCTCCTTGTCCACATAGAAAATGCTGCCCACCTCCAGGGCCATCCTGGCCTCCTGGTAGGAACGGGTAATATCCTGCAATAGCTCCACCCGGTTTCCATATCCCACCCTTGCCGGAATCATTGCCTCCATGTGGAGGTTATCCACAATCATGTCTGCCAGACCCGACAGCTCCTCCTCGGTCTCCATATCCCGCACGTCCTTAATAAGAACAATGCTCCTTTCATCCACCTCCGTGACAAAGTCCCGGGTCTGGGAGGCAAAAAGATTCTTCACGGTCTCCATGACAACGCCATCCTTCTTGCCGCCCACATCAATGATATACACCACCCGCTGGGCCGTTTCGATGTGCAGCTTCTTGGCCTTGTTGTACATGTCCACCACAAGCATATTTCCCAGAACCACATTCTGCATGAAGTTGTTTCGGTCAAACTGTTCCCGGTAAGCCAGAATGAGGTTGCGAATCTGACATACGGCCAGCTTGCCGATGACATATGCCTCCTCACCCACAGCCTTGGCCAGCATCACATACTCCAGCTGGCTGTCCGCCATCACCTTAAAAAAATGGTAGTGGTTGATGGTCTGGCTCTCCGCCATGGAATCGACGAACTGACGAACCACTCCGCTTAAATCCTCCTCCGGCTGGAAGGTGGAGACGATGACCTTTCCTTTATCGTTGTACAGTGCCAGATCAATTCTGGCAATTTCTTTGATTTCCGACAATGCGGACTGTAATTTATGATTTGAAAGCAAGTGATCTTCCTCCTGTTGTCCTATGATTTTACCTGCTCTTATCTTAGCACAGGCCCAAACCCGCGTCAATGCCGCAGACAGGAAATTGTTGACAGATGCTGCTGATTTCCAGTAAAATAGTTTTAAACATTCAAGAACCGGACAATCGCTATGAGAGCGCCTTACAGGCCTACCTGTAGCCTTAAAACCGGGCGGACACTCATGAAAGGATTTGACTATGAAAAAAGGAAAACGTATTTTGGCCATGGCCGGCGTTGTTTTGCTGGCTCTGTTGTACCTCTCTACGCTGGTGTTTGCCCTGCTGGGGAAAGCATATATGAACTGGCTGATGGCAGCTGTCACGGCCACCATTATGGTGCCGGTGCTGATTTGGGCCTATGGGTTTATTTACCGGCTGATTAAGGGCGAAAAGGAGGAATAAGCAATTCTACACAAGCTGCTTCTTCTTCCAGCCGCCCTGAAAATAGCGGGTTACCGCAATCACAAGTCCCACAAGCCACCCGGCCGGGTTGGCCCACATGATAATCATCCCCTGGGTGATATCTGCAAACGCATAAGTCAGCGCCACCCTGGTACACAGGTTGGCCAGGCTGCACGTTAAAAACCATCGCATGTCTGCCGCTCCCCTAAGCACTCCGTTGCTGACGTTCATGGTTCCCATGACAAAATAGAACAGCGACACCGTACTTAGATAGCTGGCCCCCACGGCGATGGCGCCAGCCCCTGTCCCGGAATCCAAAAACAATCCCACAAACCTGCTTCCCCAAAAGAAAAAGATGCCTGCAATGATAAGCCCGATGCCTCCTGCCATTATAAGGCAGATACGGTAGCCCTTGGCAATCCGCTCCGGCTTTCTGGCTCCCATATTCTGGGCCACGTAGGTGGACATGGCATTGCCCACGGCCACCATGGGCACAATGGCAATTCCGTCAATCTTGGTA
>CAPNGW010000181.1 GCA_948665105.1 uncultured Lachnospiraceae bacterium | reverse complement strand
TAGGGTGTGTTACGGACTTTCACCGATTAGATTGCGCCCATACTGGGCACACATTCAAAAAGACTGTTAAATTAAACAAATTAGACAGTCTTTTTTTGTACAAAAATACCATTGCAAAAAGAATTTTTTTGTTGTTATAATTTTAGACACAAAACAAAAACCGAGTGCGATAATATCGTACTCAAAAGGAGATAGATTTCTATGGCCCATGACGGAAAGCGTACCATCCAGTCAATTGAACGTGCCGTTGCTATATTAGATTATCTGGCAGACAAGAGCAACGGAGAGCGTCTCACAACCTTAAGCCGGGAGCTGGACCTTAACAAAAGCACTGCCTTTAGCCTGATTTCTTCCCTGGAAGCCTATGGATTGGTGAGTCAGGATCAGGAGACCGGCCGCTATTCTCTGGGACTTCGAATGTTACATTATGGTCTCGCAGTCCAAAACCACATGGATCTGGTACGGGATGCCCAGCCTCATTTGGAAAAGCTGTCCGCCTTATACGGCGAGACTGCTCATATGGCAACCCTGTCTGGCACAGAAATCGTATATGTAGCCAAGGCAGAAAGCACCCGCAATATTCGTATGGTCACGGAGATTGGCGGCAAAACCCCTGCCCACTGTTCTGCCTTGGGCAAGGTCCTTCTGGCAGCTCTGCCAGGGGAGCAACTAAGGGCATTGATAGAGCAGATGGATTTTACTCCATATACGCCAGCTACCATCACAGACCCTGCCCGCTTTTTGCAAGAGCTGGAGGATGTGCGCCGAAAGGGATATGCCTATGACCAGGAAGAACGGGAAAGCGGGCTATTCTGCATTTCTGCTCCCATTCTGGATGCTCAGAAAAAATGCATTGCGGCAATCAGTATCTCCATACCGGCTGGAAGAGCCGTTCAGCACAACATCGATGCCATAACCAAGTCCGTGCTTGAGACTGCCAATACCATTTCTGCACAGCTGGGACACAGATAACCTCTATTTTGATTAGAAAGCATCCTTCGATGCTTTTTAATATCTCACAGTTTGAGAACACTGTGCGATAATATCATACACTTATCATCAGGAAAGGAAGGAATATTATGCATCAAAAGTTAAAAGTTGCAATCATTGGTCCCGGTAACATTGGAACCGACCTTATGTTCAAAGTCATGCGCAGCGAATGGCTGGAAATGTCCGCAATGCTGGGTGTTGTGGAATCAGAAGGCCTGAAACGCGCCAGGAACCTGGGGTTTATCACCTCTACAGATGGCATCCATTACCTGGAAGAACATACGGAAATTGCAGATGTCGTGTTCGATGCAACCATGGCATCTCTTCACAAAGACCTGCACGCTCCTCTTCTGGCAAAGCTGAATAAATTTGCCGTAGACCTTACCCCTGCTGCAGTGGGCGTCAGCGTTTCCCCTGTTGTGAATCCGGAGGAAGGTCTGAAAGGAAATAATGTTAATATGATTACCTGCGTGGGACAGGCCTCTACCGCAGCGCTTCATGCCATCACAAACGTTGTACCGGTTTCCTATGCAGAGGTAATTGCCCAGACCGCCAGCAAAAGCGATGGTCCGGCCACCCGCAAAAATATTGACGAATTTACCTACACCACTCAAAACGCACTGTGCCGCTTAGGCGGTGCAAAAGAGGCCCGGGTTTTCTCCGTCATTAACCCCTGCAAGCCGGAATGCAATATGAGAAATACCATTATGGCTATTCCGGAAGGTGGATACGATATCAAGGACGTTGAAAAAAGTGTGCGAGAAATGGTTGCAAGAGTGCAGGAGTATATTCCAGGCTATGCACTGACTCTTCCGCCAATGGTAAATAACGGCGTCATCACTACGATTATTACTGTCACAGGTGCAGGCGATTTTCTCCCCACCTATGCCGGAAATCTGGATATGGAAACTGCCTCCGGAGTACGAATGGCAGAACTCTATGCACAAAAAATATTAGGAGGTGCAAATGCATGATGGACAAACAAGTAAAAATCATTGATACAACCCTGCGGGACGGAAGTCATGCCCTTCATCACACACAGTCTCCCCAGGATGTCATTCATATTTGTACCGGTCTGGAGCAGGCCGGCGTGTATGCTGCCGAAGTCGGCCACGGCGCTGGATTAAATGGTTCCTTATTGCAGTACGGTTTTGGCAAATACAGTGACAAGGAACTTCTAACTGCCGCACGGTCCGTACTGAAAAATACCAAATTATTTGATTTATTCTGCCCTGGGATTGCAACGGTAAAAGATATGCGCCATGCAAAGGAGTATTATGGTCTGGACGGTATCCGTGTGGCTGTTCACTGCTCTGAGGCGGATTTAGGTGAGACCCACATTTACAGTGGAAAAGAAATGGGACTGGAAGTCATCTGCTTCCTTATGATGTGTCATCTTATTGATATTGATGAACTTGTTGAAAACGCATTAAAAGCCAAAAGCTATGGCGCCGATACTATTTATTTTGCAGATTCTGCCGGGGCTTTTACACCCCGGGATATCCGTGACCGTGTAACTGCATTGAAGGATGCAACTGGCCTTCCGGTGGGGGTACATACCCACAACAATCTTGGCCTGGGCGTGGGAAATGTCGTGGCTGCTGTGGAAGCCGGAGCAGACTTTGTAGATGGTGCCTTAAACGGCCTTGGCGCAGGTTCCGGCAATGGCTGTACCCAGGCAATTGTAGCTGTTTTAGAAAAAATGCAGGTGAAAACAGGCTGTGATTTTTATACCTTATGTGAAACTGCAGACAAATATGTTGTTCCCATCATTCAGCGGCCTCTGGAAGTCACCAGTGAATCCTGCACTTTAGGCAAGGTGGGCATTTATTCCAGTTTCTATCTCAATACCTTGGAATCCGCCAGAAAATACAACATTCCTTATCATGAAATCTTTGAAGAGCTGGGCCGCCGTGGAGCCATTGGCGGACAGGAAGATATGATTCTTGATATCTGTCAGGAAATACTGGAGGCAAAAAATCAGTAGAAAGGAATACCCATATGTCAGACTATCGTACTGAATACCGCCAGAAGCTGTGCAGCGCGGACGAGGCTGTCCAGAGCATAAAAAGCAGTGAACGAATCTATATCGGCACTTGCAGCAGCATCGCATACAAGCTCTGTGAAGCATTGGAAAAACGAGAATCCCAGTTAGAGGATGTTGTGGTCTGCTGTTCCCAGTACCGCCGCCCCAGCCTTTTCTTTGTGCAGGATACTCACGGCCACTTTGACTTCTGTTCCTATTTCATGGGCGTAGAAGAACGAAAAGGGTTGACTTCCCGGCATGGAGGCTTTACTTCCGTACACCTTAGCCAGATTGATATCTGGTGCAGACAGACCGCACGACCCAACATCGCCTTTCTTGAAGTCTCTCCCTGCGATGAAAACGGCTATATGAGTTTTGGCGCCAGCGGGGTTGCATTGGGACGGTGTATTTGTGATACGGCAGAGAAGATCATCCTGCAAGTAAATAAAAATGTTCCCTACGTACACGGGGAAAAGAATCTGGTCCACGTTTCGGAAGCTACCTGTATTGTGGAAGCAGATGATGTTCTGGATACCGTGGAGGAAATTCCTTCCGGGCCAGATGTAGAAACCATCTCCCAGAGCATTGTGGAGCTGATTCCCGATGGAGCCACCATCCAGCTGGGCCTTGGAGGAATGGCCACCGCCGTAGGATATGGTCTTGGGCAAAAACACGACCTTGGCATCCACTCTGAGCTATTTTCAGACGTAATGATGCATCTGATACAGGAAGGTGTCGTTACAAACCGTAAAAAAACCTATCTGCCGGGAAAGAGTGTGGCAGGCTTTGCCTTTGGTTCCAAAGCCCTCTATCAGTATCTGGACCATAACCCGGACCTGCACTTTCTCCCCTTCTCCCAGGTCAATGACCCCACAGTTATCGCCAAAAACGATAATATGATTTCCATCAATACTGCCATGTCCATTGACCTCTTTGGACAGGTTGCCGCAGACTCCCTTGGCTTTCGCCAGCAAAGCGGAGTAGGAGGACAATTGGATTTCGTGCGGGGTGCACAAAATTCCAAAAACGGAAAATCCTTTTTTGCCCTGACCTCTACGCTGACTCCTGGCAGAGGTGACAGGAAGAGTCGGATTGTCTTAAGCTTTCCTGCCGGAACGGCGATTACAACCCCCCGCTCTGATGTGCAGTATGTGGCCACCGAATTCGGCTGTGTGAACTTAAAACCGCTGTCCATGCGAGACCGGGTGCGTGCCATGCTTCAGCTGGCCCATCCTGACTTCAGAGAGGAGTTGAGAGACGAGGCACGGCGGGCTGGGATTTTGGAATAATCACATAAGTTTAAGGGGATTGGGAGCCTTCACCCGCCAGAAATATGCGCCGCCAGGCCCATCACAGCAAAAATGCATCCGATTTTTCCGGGAGATACCCCAGGAAATCGGATGCATTCATCGCCCTTTTACAGAATACCATCGGGGTGAGTACGGACGGAATTTTTTATCTCCATGGAGCAGGAAATACTGAATGTGGGATACAGAATCTATTCCACCAACAGTACATTCGTTTTATAATTTTTGTTACACTGGTGCAACATTTATTTGTAAAAAATTAATAATTCCTCCCTTTACAGCACGTGTAATACGTGCTATACTGTTTTCATAAGGAGGCAGAACATGAAAGACAGGGATCTTATTAAACTCTTAAAGAAAAATGGCTGGCAGCTAGACAGGATCAACGGAAGCCACCATATTTTCAGAAAAGAGGGTATGACCGTTTCGGTTCCCGTACATGGAAAAGATGTTCCTACCGGTCTGCTACATCAAATTTTGAAAGATACGGGGATTAAATAACTCCGTCTTTTAAAAAATCAAAAGGAGGTTTTGTTATGTTATTTGTATATCCCGCCATCTTCCACAAGGAAGATACATCCTACTGGGTGGAATTTCCCGATCTGAAAGGGTGCAATACCTACGGTTCCACCATTCCGGAAGCTGTGGAAATGGCACAAGAAGCTCTTACCGGATATCTTTTGTCATTGTTAGAACATGGAGACAATATCGCTTCTCCCTCCGATATTTCTACCATTCATGCGGACGACGGTTTTCCCTCCCTTGTATCGTGCGACATTAACCAGTATAAGGATACAAAGGCGGTAAAAAAGACTTTAACCATACCCTCATGGCTGAATGACCGCGCCGTTTCTATGGGAATAAACTTTTCACAGGTATTGCAGGAAGCCCTTCTCTCCAAAATGCAGATATAATATTTAATCATTAGCCCCGATTCACGTGTAACCGGGGCTGCTCCTTGATAAGGCCAAAAAGACCGCATGAATTCTCATGCGGTCTTTTTGATCTTTTATACCATTCTCTATATTCTCTTTTCTACAGCCGCCCACAGCACTGCTTATACTTCTTGCCGCTTCCACAGGGACAGGGGTCGTTGGGATACACCTTGGCATTCTCCCGGCGCACCGGCCCCTTCTGGGCGGACTCG
>CAPNGW010000180.1 GCA_948665105.1 uncultured Lachnospiraceae bacterium | reverse complement strand
TCCAACGTGCTGGGTCTGTGTGGACGCAGCGTGGATGTAAAGCAGCCGGGGGGAGTGCTTCACGTGGAGTGGGATTTGGATGACGTGGTTCATATGACAGGACCCTCTCACATTGTGTTCCAGGGGGAGTACGAGTTCACAGACTAAGAAATTACATTCAGAGGTGGCAAATGTGTATGATGCTTGAGGCATTACTTTCAGATATAAAATATGAGTGCCCTTATGGACAAAAAAACCCGGAAATTACTGGGGTGGCATACGATTCCAGAAAAGTGATTCCGGGTGCTTTGTTTGTGTGCATACGGGGATTTGAGACAGATGGACATGCCTATATTGGAAAGGCAGTGGCGGCGGGAGCTGCGGCGATTCTGGTGGAGGAGCTGCCGAAGGAGCCCATGGAGGCTGTGATAATCAAGGTTTCAGATTCCAGAGAGGCCTTAGCCCGCATATCGGCGGCATGGTTTGAATATCCGGCAAAATCCATGACAATGATTGGTCTCACCGGAACCAAGGGCAAGACCACAACCTCCCATATGATAAAGAAGATTCTGGAGGAAGCGGGCTATAAAACCGGAATGATTGGAACCATTGGTGCATATATTGGAGAGGAAAAAATCCCCACCAAAAATACCACGCCGGAATCCTATGAGCTGCACTCTCTGTTTGCACAGATGCGGGATGAGGGCTGTAAGTGTGTGGTAATGGAGGTTTCCTCCCAGGGGTTAAAGCACAAGCGTACGGCTGGCATTACCTTTGATTACGGTGCCTTTTTGAATATTTCCCCGGACCATATCGGCGCCGGAGAGCATGCGGATTTTGCGGAATATATGGATTGCAAGAAACGGTTGTTTGATCAGACAAAGCATGCGGTAGTCAACCTTGAGGATGAGCACTGGCAGGAAATTACAGAAAAGGCTTCGGATAAAGTCACCTTCTCCACAGCCGGGCAGGCAGATTTCATGGCCAGGGAGATTGCCAATCTCTGGGAGCCGGGAATTCTGGGCGTGTCCTTTCAGCTGGAGGGAAAGGCTCATGGTGAGGTGGTGTTGAATATGCCGGGAGCCTTTAATGTGCAGAATGCTCTGGCTTCCATCAGTATTACCCATCAGATGGGAATTCCCTTTGAGAAGATTCAGACAGCCCTTCGAAAGGTTGCGGTGAAGGGACGGACACAGCTTCTTTTGGAGGCATCAGACGTGACCAACCTTATCATTGATTATGCCCACAATGCCCTGAGCATGGAGAGCCTGCTGGGCATGCTGAAAGCATACCACCCCAAACGCCTGATTTGTCTTTTTGGCGGCGGCGGGAACCGGGCCAGACAGCGGCGGTTTGATATGGGGGAGATTGCCGGAAAATATGCGGATCTTACGGTGATTACCATGGACAATCCCAGATTTGAGGCCATTGAGGATATCAATGCAGATATCATTCAGGGCCTTGAGGTTCACAACGGAAAGTATCAGGTGATTGTGGATCGTGCAGAGGCCATCCGATACCTCATTGACCATTGTGGAAAGGACGACATTGTTGCCCTGATTGGCAAGGGACATGAGGAATATCAGGAGATTGAAGGGGTGAAGCATTACTTCTCGGAGGAGAAGGTAGTGGCGGAGTACATGAAAACCAGGTGTTGAGAAGAAAGAGAGCATTCCGGAAAATGGGAGTGCTTCCTTTTTATATAACTCAATATTGGACGCTCTTGGAGATAGAAGCGCTGTTCCAGAAAAATAAATGGAGGAAAAGAATCAGAATGTTTCAGAAAAACAGAAAGTTAAAGCATAACAGGCAAAGCAGCCGAATGCTGCTGGTGGGGATATTGGCTCTGACCTGTGTTGTGGTGCTGGTCCTTTTGCGGGCAATCCAAAGGGGAAAATCCCAGGTGGGGCAGGAATCGGTTTCCAGTCCGGAGAAGGCAAAGAAGCATCACAGACAGGGTGCTGTTGCCCAAGGAGGAGAGGAAACAGAAGCAGAAGAGCCAGGGAAAGGGAAGGAGGAATCTGTTCAGGCAGCTTCGCCGGAGCCTGTAGAGGCCCTGTCCCAGGAAGCCATTGGCCGTTTGGCTGCGGGGAGCGTCATTGATACCTCCGCCATGACAGCGGCAGATATAGGGAGGCTTTTTTACAGCCAGGAGATACCGGAGGAAGTATTTTCGCGGATGGACGGTGTCTCCTATCAGGAGAATGAGAATATTATCCCGGAGGATTTGCGCTACCTTCGCCTTCTGCATGTGGGCTTCGACGGACAGACGCACATCGGGGAGCTGATTGTAAACAGCCGGATTTCAGCAGAAATCCTTGCAATTTTCCGGGAGCTATATGCAAAGGCTTACCCAATAGAAAAAATGCTCCTGATAGATGAATACCAGGCGGATGACAGTCTGTCCATGGCGGACAACAATTCCTCCGCATTTAATTACCGGGTCATTGCAGGGACAGACCGTCTCTCAAAGCACAGCCTGGGGATGGCTGTTGACATCAACCCCAAATACAACCCTTATATCCGCACAGGAGAGGAGGGGGAGACCGTCATAGAGCCGGAGGGAAGTGAAGCCTACATTGACCGGACGGCAGACTTTAAATATAAGATTGATGAGACAGATTTGGCATACCAGCTGTTTACCCGGTATGGCTTTGCCTGGGGCGGAGACTGGAAAACGCTGAAGGATTATCAGCACTTTGAGAAAGAGGAATAATATACATGTATATATCACATGCAATACTTTACTTTTTTATTTACGCTTTTCTTGGCTGGTGCCTGGAGGTCTCTTATGCGGCCTTTCGAAAACGAAAATTCATAAACCGAGGGCTTTTGAGTGGGGTTCTCTGTCCCGTGTACGGCCTTGCCATGGTGTTTATGCTGGTGTTTTTTGAAACCCTTAAGGGCCGGCTTTTTTTCCTGTTTTTGGGCTGCTTTATCGTAATTTCAGTATTTGAATTTGCCACGGGGACTCTTCTGGAGAAATTCTTTGGCCGGAAATGTTGGGATTATACAAAATACCGGGATCATATTGGCACATATGTATCGGTACGTTTTTCCCTTATCTGGACAGTGCTTGCGGTACTGGTAATTCAGCTTTTACACCCGCTTTTAGAATCGCTGATGGCCAGGATGCCCATGCTGGCCGGGCGGATTCTGGCGTTGGTGCTTCTGGTAATTTTTGCATTGGACATTGTCATCACAGTGATGACACTTTGCAAGATGAAGATTCAGAATGAAATGCTTCTTGAGATTGCAAAGGGCTTAAAAAAGCTTTCCCGGGGCCTTGACAATGCCATCACCAAACGGGTGGAACGGCGTATGGAGAAGGTCTTTCCCTCCCTGGAGGACGTGGAGGAGGAACGTCAGAGAAGGCGTGAGGAAAAGGAAGCCAAAAAGCGAATTTTTGCTTACGGATGTGGATTTTATAAGCTGTTCTGGCTGTTTTTCCTGGGGGCGTTTCTGGGGGATATCATTGAGACCATTTTCTGCTATGCCACCACAGGACGGCTGATGAGCCGGAGCAGTGTGGTGTACGGGCCTTTCAGTCTTGTCTGGGGCCTGGGAATTGCTTTTTTCACCCTTCTTTTGCACCGATACCAGAGCAAAAACGATCGGTATCTGTTTCTTCTGGGAACAGTGCTTGGCGGAGCCTATGAGTACATATGCAGTGTGTTTACGGAGCTGATGTTCGGGACGGTGTTCTGGGATTACAGTAAAATTCCCTTTAATCTGGGGGGACGAATCAACCTTCTGTATTGCTTTTTCTGGGGCTTTGCCGCAGTAATCTGGATGAAAGGCCTGTATCCTAAGCTGTCGAAATGGATTGAGAGAGTGCCCATAAAGGCAGGAAAGGTAATCAGCTGGATGGCCCTTGCCTTCATGGTGTTTAATGTGGCCATGTCAGGTCTGGCACTTTCACGGTATACGGCGAGACATAATGGACTGATGCCGGAGAACCAGGTGGAAGCATTTATTGATGAGCATTTTCAGGATGCAAGAATGGAGCAGATTTATCCCAATGCCATTATGAGATAGGAAAGAAGGTTTTGAATACCAGAAATTTGTGCAGGCCAATTGTGCCTGCCTTTTTAATATATCTCATAGGGTACAGTGGTTCCCATGCCTGAGCTTGTAATAATCTCATAATCTTCCGTGATGAAGACAGCTTCTGTGCCGGGGATGCTCTCAATCAGTGCCAGCCCATCTTCCGTGCCCAGAGCGAAGCAGGCGGTGGAGAGGCCGTCCCCGTCTGCAGACCGGGGACAGAGGACAGTGACAGACAGAAGTCCGTTCTGAAATGGATATCCGGTATCCGGGTCAAGAATATGGTGATAGATTCTACCCTCCAACTCAAAATAGCGCTGGTAAATGCCGGAGGTCACCACCGTGCCGTCTGTGATATCCACAGACATAAGAACGCTTCCGTCCTGAGAAAAGGGCTTTTGAATGCCCACCTTATAGGTCCTGCCATCCGGCTTGGGACCCAGAACCAGTACATTTCCCCCCAGGTTGATGAGGCCTTCCGTTACACCTTGCTGGTTTAAGTATTCCTTCATGCAGTCTGCAATCCAGCCCTTGGAGATGGCGCCTAAGTCCAGACGGGCATCCGGGTTTGTAAGGGCAACCTGAGTGTCCTCTATGGAGAGCTGTTCATAGCCTGTGGCAGCAAGAGCCTGGCTTAAGGCTTCCGGGGAGGGGAGGGTGCCGGGATTATTTTTGATATCCCACAAATCGCTGACAGCCCCCAGAGTAATGTCAAAGGCTCCGTCAGTTTCTTCACACCAGAAAAGGGCTTTTTTTAAGACGTCCAGTGTCTTGTGGGAGACGGACACCCAGGCGCCGCCGGCCTCATTGATTCGGGAGATTTCACTGTCGTCTATGGTTCTGGACAGCAGGCTTTCATATTCTGCGGCCATGGCCAGGCAGTCGTCTATGAGAGACTCCTGGCGGTGGTCATACAGAGTAATTTGTATTATGGTATCAAAATAAAAACCGGATTTGGTGACGGAGGATTCCCGGGAGCACCCGGCCAGGGACAGCAGTAGCATAGCTGTCGCCAGAGAAGCAATTATTTTATTTACATAGGACGGGAAATGATTAAAACGCATAAAAACACTCCAAAAAGAAAACTTTACTGAAGGGAAAATACCCTCAATATAAAATGAGGGTAACATAACCGGGAGAAAAGGGCAAGAAATTTGTGGTTTCCTTTTTTACTTTCCTGTGATAAAATGGTAGCGTTAATACTTAAGGACCGTAAGGCATAAGGACATGACGGGAATTTACGGAAAGGCAGACATCATGACAGACTTCAAGGATAAAAAACGTATTGTAGTTAAAATCGGCTCCTCCTCCCTGACCCACACCCAGACCGGCAATCCTGATTTTATTAAGCTGGAAAAGCTGGTGCGGGAGCTGTGTAACCTTAGAAACCAGGGGATGGATGTGTGCCTTGTAAGCTCCGGGGCCATAGCCGTGGGAAGGAAGGCCAT
>CAPNGW010000179.1 GCA_948665105.1 uncultured Lachnospiraceae bacterium | reverse complement strand
GGGGGATGGCCATCGGCTGCAAGGACAGGATTCTGGTGACCTCCACGGCGGCGGGACCGGCGTTTGAGGGAGGAAATATCTCCTGCGGTATGGGAAGTGTGCCTGGTGCCATTTCAGGTGTTTCCCTGGAGAATGGGAAGATATATGTAACCACCATCGGAGATGCCCCGCCAGTGGGATTGTGCGGAACTGGAGTTATTGAGACGGTCTGTGAGCTTCGGAAGAAAGAGCTGGTGGACGAGACCGGAATGCTGGATGAGGACTACTTTGACGACGGCTTTGAACTGGGCAGGACACCAAAGGGAGAGGCAATTCTGTTTACTCAGAAGGATGTACGGGAGATTCAGCTGGCCAAATCGGCGGTGCGTGCCGGTGTGGAGACCTTGCTTTTGCGGTATGGGGTTACTTATGAAGACATAGACCAGGTATTTCTGGCCGGGGGCTTCGGCTATAAAATCAACCTGGAGAAGACCATAGGCATCGGCATGCTGCCGGAGGAGCTTCGGGAGAAAACAACGGCCGTGGGCAACAGCTCCCTGGGTGGAACAGTTCTGTATCTCACCGATGAAGATGCCAGGGAACGGCTGAATGGGATTGTGGAAGCCTCCCATGAGGTGGAACTGTCCTCAGACAAGGATTTTAACAACTTTTACACGGAATACATGCTTTTTGAGTAGGCAAGGTGAGTGAGATGACTGTCATGGACAATATCATGGAAGCAATTGAGACCGGAAAAGGGAAACGTGTAAAGCTTTTGATTGAAGAGGCCATGGAGGCGGGAATCGCGCCCAGGGAAATACTGGATTCAGGGCTGATTCCCGCCATGGAAAGGGTCAGTCAGAAATACAAAGATGCGCAGTTTTTTGTGCCGGAGGTGATTATGGCCTCCCGGGCCATGTCGGTGGGAACCACAATTTTGGAGGAACACATGGGGCAGGACAGTCCGCGGGAGTGTCCGGGGACAGTGGTGATTGGTACGGTGAAGGGAGATTTGCATAATATCGGCAAAAATCTGGTGGCCATGATGCTTCGGGGACTGGGCCTTACGGTCTATGATTTGGGGTACGATGTGGACTCGGATACCTTCCTTGCCAAGGCGGAGGAGTATCAGGCAGATATGATCTGTATGTCAGCCATGCTGACCACCACCATGCCGGAGATGAAGAAGGTGATTGGCAAGCTGAACAACAGGCGCCTTCGGGAGCGCTACATTGTGATGGTGGGAGGCGCGCCTGTGACGGAGACTTTTGCCCGGAATATCGGCGCGGACATCTATACCAGAGATGCTGGAACTGCGGCTGAGATGGCGAGAGAAGCAGTGCTTGCCTTAAGAAAAAAGAAAGCGGAGCAGACATGAAGATTCTCCTTGTGGCAATCAATGCAAAATATATTCATTCCAATCTGGCAGCGTACAGCCTCATGGCTTATGCTGCTCCCTTCCGGGAGCAGGTGGAGCTTTTGGAGTATACCATCAATCACCGGACGGACTTTATCTTACAGGAGATTTATAAGAGCAGACCGGATGTGGTGTGCTTTTCCTGCTATATCTGGAATATTTCCGTGGTGGAAGCCCTTGTGGAGGCGCTGAGCACGCTTAGGCCGGATTTGCCCCTCTGGCTGGGGGGACCGGAGGTTTCCTGGGAGGCCAGGGCGTTTTTGATGGCGCATCCCAAGGTGCAGGGGATTATGGCAGGCGAGGGGGAGGCTACCTTCTTTCAATTATGTGAACATTATGTGAGAGGAACGGTTGCACTTACAGAAATTCCGGGAATTGTTCTGAAGGACGAGACGGGACAGGTGGTTGCCACACCTGACCGGGAGCTGCTTTCCATGGATGAGCTTCCCTTTTGCTATGAGGGGCTGAAAGACCAGCCGGAGGCCTTCGCCCACCGCATCCTCTACTATGAGACCAGCCGTGGCTGCCCTTACCGGTGCAGCTACTGTCTGTCCTCCGTGGAGAAGGGCCTGCGCTTTCGAAGCCTCCCTCTGGTATACCAGGAGCTGGCGTTTTTCCTAAAACACAGGGTTTTGCAGGTGAAGTTCGTGGATCGGACCTTCAACTGCAATCGGGAACATGCCATGGCTGTCTGGCGCTATCTTAAGGACCATGACAACGGCGTCACCAACTTTCATTTTGAGATAGCGGCTGATTTGCTGAGGGAGGAGGAGATTGCTCTCATAGGGCAGATGCGCCCGGGGCTTATCCAGCTTGAAATCGGCGTTCAGTCCACCAATGCCAGGACTCTTGGGGAAATCAGACGAGGGGCGGACCTTGAGAGGCTCACCCAGGCAGTGCTGGCCTTAAAGGAGACAGGAACGGTGCATCAGCATTTGGACTTGATTGCGGGGCTTCCCTATGAGGACTATGGAAGCTTTCAGCGCTCCTTCGACGGGATTTTCCGGCTTCATCCCCAGAAGCTGCAGCTGGGATTTTTGAAGGTGCTAAAGGGCACATACATGTATGAGAATCGTGAGGCATACGGCATCCTGCACTGGCAGCAGCCACCCTATGAGGTGCTTGGGACCCGGTGGCTGTCCTATGAGGAGCTGATTTGGCTTCACCGGGTGGAGGAGATGCTGGAGGTCTACTACAACAGTGGCCAGTTTGAGATGACCATGAAGATTTTAGAGCAGGCCTTCGACAGTCCGTTTCTCCTGTTTTGGAAGCTGGGAGATTATTATGAGAGGCAGGGCTTGTTTCAACGGAAGCATACCAGAATGGGCAGAAGCGAAATTCTTCTTGGGTTTGTGAAGGAGGAAGACGTCTCACACCTTGAGCTGTACAAGGAGACGCTGACCTTTGACTTGTATTATCGGGAAAATATGAAGAGCCGGCCGCCCTGGGCCATGGAGACAGGCCTCTTTAAGGAAGCGGCAAGGAGGCTGGGCCGGGAGAGACAGAATTGCCACCTGGAGCCTTTTTACTATGATTTTAAAATGCTTCTTGAAAATGCGCAGCCGGGATATCCGGAGAGAAAGCAGGAGTGGGAATTTTATTGCTTTTCCTATGAAAAGCGTGACCCACTCACCGGTCAGGCCAAGGTGGAAAAGATAAGCCGGAAGGAGCCGTGAGCACCTGGCACTTGGCCAGACCAGGTGCCAGGAAAACACCCCACTTACAGTTGATTCAAGGCGTCCAGGATAGGCTCCTTCATCAGAGACTTTAAGTGGGAGGCCGTCTCCTTTAACTGGGGTAATTTGTCCCACTGGCCGCTTTCCTTGTAAATCTGGGCCAGAAGCAGATAGCTTCCCTTGATGTCGCTGCCCCAGCCTATGGACAGTGAAAGCACCTTTTCAGCCTGAGCGGGAAGGGCCTGCTCATAAAGCCGGGCGCCCCACTGCTGCATCAGGCGCGCAAGGTCCGTGAAGTTCTGGTCGCATTGGGTTAAAACGGTGAGATTCGCAGCGCCGTAAGTAAGCTTCAGCTCCGTGTTGGAAAGGCCGGTGAGGTTTAAAATCTTCTGCTCCGAAAGGGCGCGGACACCTTCCTCACACCGGGAGAGCTCTTCATCCTCAGGGCGAACCCCAAAGGGCAGTGTGTGAAGGGGAATGGCTATATAAGGAAGGGAGGAAATATCCTTGCGCCGTGTTGCGTTGGCCTCCTCCTCCTTGTGCCAGAATTCGTCTTGTATGGCCTGCTCTTTCTTCATGGTCCTCATACGGTTGTATGCCAAAAAGCCCAGAAACAGTAAAAATATTGTTAAGAATGGAAATGCCATAGCTATATCAATCCTTTCTCCGAATAAGAAAGCGAGGTGAAACATATGAATTTACGCAATTCCAAAAGGAAGCGGACCGTGGCAGCAGTTATAGTAATCCTGCTGGTGGCATCCATGGTGCTCTCCGTATTGCTTGCCGCCTTCGTGTAAAGTAATCTGTTCATAATATACAGAAAGTGCCGCATTCTGTCAATGATATTAGTTGAAATATATCTTGAAATAGACGGGAAAAATGTGTAAAATAGTGGGTAGAATCAAGCAGATACAACCGACATCGATGGATTGTCAGAGAGGAATAAGAATGAAAAAATGGAAACGATATTTGCCCCTGGGAGTGTTGACGCTGGTACTGGCGGCAACTGCCATGTTGACATTTACCGTCCAGGCAGAAGAGACAGAGCATGGAGTGATACCGGACCGGGTGTACTTCGGAGAAATTGACGGAGGCGGAATGACTCAGGAGGAAGCTGTGGAGGCCATAGAAGCCTATGTGGACCAGCTTTCCCAGACAAAAGTGATCCTCAATGCCGGGGAGAATACCCTGGAGAGTACAGCGGGAGCCTTGGGCCTTAGCTGGATAAATCCCGATATTGTAAAAGAGGCTGCAGGGCTGGGCAAGTCCGGTAACCTGATTGCCCGCTATATGGTGATGAAGGATTTGGAGCATGAGGATAAGGTGTACACCATTGCCTTTGCTGTGGATTCTGATAAGATTACAGTGCTTTTGGAGGAAAACCTTGAAACCCTGAATACGGAGGCACTGGATGCACAGCTGTCCAGGGAAGGCGAAGAATTTGTGATTACGCCGGGAAGTCAGGGAGTTACTGTGGATGTGGCATCCTCTGTGAAAAAGGTAGAGGAGTATTTTACTGCCGGATGGGATCAGCAGGAAGCTCAGCTGGAGCTGGTGGCTGAGGTGGTGGACCCCAGAGGAACGGAAGAAGAATTAAGTAAGGTCCAGGATGTGCTGGGAAGCTACCATACGAATTTCAGCAGTTCATCCTCAGGCCGGGTAAAGAATCTTCAGGTGGGTACATCGAAAATTAACGGAAAGGTGCTGTACCCGGGTGATCAGTTCTCGGTGTACGAGGCATGCAGCCCCTTTGATGCAGCCAGCGGCTATGAGCTGGCCGGCGCATATGAAAACGGTACGACCGTGCAATCATACGGCGGTGGCATGTGTCAGGTGTCCACCACCCTTTACAATGCGGTGATTCGGGCGGAGCTGGAGATTACGGAGCGGTTTGCCCACTCCATGACTGTGGATTACGTACAGCCTTCCGAGGATGCTGCCATTGCCGGCACCTATAAGGATTTGAAATTTGTGAACAATACAGAGGCGCCTCTTTACATTGAAGGCTATACTTCCGGAAGAGATCTCTATTTTACTGTATATGGTCAGGAGACCAGACCTGCAAACCGTGAGGTTTCCTTTGTCAGCGAGACAATGAACAGCGCAGACCCGGGTGTGGAATTTAAAGCCATCGATGCACCTGTGGGCACCATCAATAAGGTGCAGAGCGCCCATGTGGGCAAAAGTGCAAGACTGTGGAAGATTGTAACCGTTAACGGTGTGGAGGAGAGCAAGGAAATCTTCAATACCAGCAGCTATCGGTCGTCACCGGCCATTTATGAGGTGGGAATCTCTTCAGCAAATGCGGATGCGGCAGCCGGTATCAGTGCGGCTTTAGCTTCTCAGGATGAAGCATCCATTCGTGCGGCAGCGTCGTACTGGAGTGACGAGGCCATTGCAGAGCG
>CAPNGW010000178.1 GCA_948665105.1 uncultured Lachnospiraceae bacterium | reverse complement strand
GATTCGGGTTCGGGCCTGGATTCGGACCCGGGCCTGGATTCGGATTCGGGTCTGTGGTTATCTGCACCGTCCCCGTAGCTTCCTGCTCCGGAATCGAATTGTCTCCGACTGTGCCACGGTACAAGGATTTTACCTCTGTGCGCACCGTTATCTTCATTCCCTCCACAGGCTCTTTCACCGAAAAATTTAACTGCAATACATTCTTTTCCTCGTCCACCTGACTGGTGTCCGCAAAAGCGAAGGAGACTCCTGTCTCATTTCCCTTTGTATCATATGAGGTATTGATATCCTCCAGCTTCCACACTGCAAAACTGCCGGATTCATCCAATTCCATTACCGTATGGTCATACCACAGCACAAGCTGTCCGCTGCTTACGCCCTCTTTCTCTGCCATGCTGACGGTAACCTCCGCCGCTTTATTGACAGCTTCCACGTCAGTGGTAAACACAGACCCTGCCTTCTCTGTATCGGTATCCCTCGGTGCGGCTGCCGCGGTCAGAGGAAACAGATTCAGAGTCAAACACAGTGCCAGAGCAAATATAAGTTTCTTTCCTGCTTTCATGATTTTTATCCTTTCTCTACGAATCCTTTTCCTATGGCGCTTCCTTAAGCAGCTCCGTTGACAATGTCATGGGGCTAAGCTCCATCCCGGAGAGAAGCGCATCTACATTAAATGTGGTTCCACCGCCGGAGGCTCCGCCTGTCTTTACGTCAAGGCCAACTACAGGCCAGATATCTTGTCCGAAGTCACCCATATTATAAAGCATGTTTGTATTCATATCGAAAACGTACAGCTCGGAGCCTTCCCCATCAAATCTGGACCAGTACAGGTAATCAGCGTCCTCTGTAGTACAGATGGAATTATAGAAAAATGCATCTGTGGAAAGTCCGACATTCGTATTCAATCTATCCATGCCAAATTGCAACTCTCCATCCATCACAGCCGTCATAAAATACCAAACCTCTCCGCTGTCCATCAGCATCAGGGAGAAATCCCCTCCATCAACGGGATCGAGAGGCATCGCATAGGCGATTCCAATAGCACTGTCATTCGTTTCTGCCTGAAGCACTCCAAGCCATGATTGAGTATCCACATCATACACTGAGATATATGGTCCGTAGGTTCCCAAAATCACGTTGGAACTGGGTGCATAAGTCATATCCGTCATGGGGGCGCCAAGTGCGGCTATTTCTACGGCCTGGTAACCATTAGACGGGTCAATACGGTACATGGTGCCGGTCAATCCATCCAAATCGTTGACTACTCCATAAATCATTCCATTTACCTCAGTAGCAGCATCCAGGTTGACAGCAGCATTTGCCACCTCTGTAAAGCCTGCCGGGTCACTGACTTTGATTTCCGCATGGACTGCCTGACTGTCCGCATTCCAAGGGATTCCGTTCAGCACTGTACCAAGTTCGTACACCTCCACCGCGCACACAGCAGTTAACGGCTGGCTGGTTGCCTCTTCCATTGCCTTCGTCTTGGCAGTAATGTTGGCCGTTCCTACACCCACAGCCTTTACGACTCCCTTTTCGTCCACGGTGGCCACACTGGTATTATCACTTTCCCAGGTCACTCCTGTTTCCACCAGCGTCACCGGCCCTACGGCTGCGGACAGCGTATAGCTGCTATTCTTCATCAGCCTTACAGAGCTCTCGGACAACGTGATGCTTTCCGCAAAATTCGTGTCCGGCTGGCCGCTGTTGTTCACACGGTAAATAACCTCATTGCCCGCATAGTCATACACGCAGACAAATACTACTTTCTCGGGGCATGTAATGGAGAGTTCGGTTTCCTCGCCTGCCTGTTTCTGATCCACTCCGCAACGCTCCAAAACGTTTCCTGTTTCAGCGTCCACAAGAACCACCGCTGCTACATACTGGTTATCCTTTACATTCAGCTTGAGGTTATTTCCATCCACCGTAGGAGTCCCGACAATTTCCGGCGCCATATTGTCAATGGTCATGGGAATGTTAAGGAGTACTCCTTCTCCCGGTGTATGGCTTCCATCCAGATAATATTCCGGCAGGGCCGTCAAGGTAATATTGACCCGGGTTCCTTCCGGTAAAGGATTGCCCTCTGCGTCCTTAGCACTCCAGTTTAAGGGTGCCTTCGCCGCGGTGCTCTCCCATGTCCCGTCACCGAAAAATGCGCCATAGCGAGCGCCCAAATCCATCTCGTAATACACAGCGCCCGTATCCGCGTCAGTGACAGAGATTGTGGTAGCTGCAGAATTACGAATCAGCGAATAGTTTAAGTTGTTTAGCACATCACCTTTTACAGAAGACAAGGCATTTCGCTGAGGCAGATATTCGCTATCCTCCACATACGCATTGGGTACGTAGAGATATGCCTTGCTCTCTCCTGCATACGTGATATTGAGGTAATTAGCGTACGGAATACCAGAGTAGGTGTCCCAGGTAGCTCCTGTGGTGGCGTATTCAAAGAAATCAAAGGGCTCAAACATGGAGGAGTCTCCCCAGTTTCCGTAGAATGCCAGCCAGGGCACGGAAAGAGGCACCGGTCCATCCAGGTACACATATCCTTCCACATACATGCCGTTCTCAAAGTTGCTGTCCAGATAAGTTTTGTCAGCTTCTGACAGATTAACGGTAACTGTAATGTGCTCGCTGCCGGACACCAGAATTCCCGCTTTATCCAGAGCAGAATCCTTATTCTCAACCATATCAAGATACAATGCCACATCCAGAACATCCACAACGCCGTCGCTGCTGAAATCAAGTTCGTTCTCAATGGCTGCCATATAATCCGACGCTACGCTGTCATTTACATATTTCAGGAAATACTGGGCGTCTGCCACATCCACAACACCGTCTCGATTGAAATCGTAATAAAATCCTTCCCCTGGCCCTCCGGTGATTGTCACATCGGGGCTGAGCCGGTAGGGTGTTTCTCCTATCAGGCCATCCACCACTGCTTCCGTCATTGTTACACTGTCATAGGTATAAAACACCGGTTCATCCAGCGCATGCACCGTAAAATCAAAGGTATAGCTTCCGATTCTGTCCGGGTCGTCTCCCAGCTCGGCCTTAACCTTGCCGTCATTATCCGCTCCACTGCCCATCATAATATAACCTGGACTGCTCACCGCAGCATCCACCACGGCAAGTCCTGCACCCTGTCTGCGCGGAGAATACTCGATTCCGTCCTCCTCTAAGGGCACTGCAGTGCTCATCAAGAGGCTCTGCGCCAAAGCACGGGGGCCAACGCCTGTAGCCTCGCTGAGTTGATTTTCTTCTATGTATTCCAGTACCAAAGCGCTTAACCCTGCCACACCGGGAGCCGCCATGGAGGTACCGCTCATCAAACCGTATTTTCCATTATCCAGAGTAGAATAGATATTTCCACCCGGTGCGGTGATTTCCGGCTTCAGGCTCAAGTCTCCAGGCACACCCCAGGATGAGAAAGCGCTCATTTTAGAACCGCTGATTACGCTTTCTGCAGTGCGGACTTCGCTGTATATGGTTACCTTTCCGGTATATACCCCATCCGCAATCTGCTGGGAATGCTCCTTAACGGCCAATGCCTCCGCCTGGTAGATGGAAGCACAGGGAATGGTTGCAGTGCCACCGGTCAAATCAAGGCCAATGGAGCCTTCTGTATTATTGTATATAAATATGCCAACAGCTCCCGCATTTTCCGCATTTTCATGCTTATCATAAAAATTAATCTCACCTCTGGACACCAGAACAATCTTGCCGGCTACGTCAACATTGGCAAAATCCTCTGGCTTACCTAATGCATCCAGATACACATACTCATATTCTGTGCCGGTTCCCACTGTATCAAGGGTGGCAAAGTCTTCTATCGGAAGTGCGTCATTGCTTCCCATGCTGTAGATGATATCCACTGCGTCCGCAAAATTTGCAACATGACCGGTAGTTCCCTTGTTGTCCACACTGGCCACGGTCAAGGCATTCCCAAAGGAGCCAGGAGAACCTACCGTATCCAGATTCACATCGCTGGGCAGATTTCCGCCATAGAAGCTTTCTGAGCCCCAGGATCCTGAATTTCCGGCAGAAATGGATACCACCACATCTGTCTCTGTCAATTTCTCAAAAATCTCGTTGACATAGGCTTCTCCGTCTGCAGTATTCCCTGCGCTGGAGGAACCCAGACTTAAGTTCACCGCGTCCGCTCCCAGCAAAAGAGCGTCCTCGATAGCTGCCATATAATCGCTGGTATATGCTCCTCCGGCATTGCCAAATACCTTCATCACCAGCAGCTGTGCATCCGGAGCCACTCCGGCTACACCCTCCTTCTGACGAGCATATCCTGTTTCACTGTCCACAGAGGGCACATAATAGTTGGCGGTGGCGATACCGGCCACATGACTTCCATGATCCCCTTGGGTATCATTGTCGTGAGTCACATCCAAATCACGGTCCACATAGCTGAAGGCAAAAGCCACCTTTTCACTCAAGTACAGTTGTTCCGCCGTAAGGCCGCCCATCATAGCCGAAGCATGCAGCTGGGGCAATACCCCGCCAATCTCCGCCTCGTCAAGAAGGTCCATCTCGTCAAGGGTCATTCCCTTGTCATTTAAAACCTCATTTAAGTGTGCCATATAGGCGCCACCGTCGTAGGAGGGATGGTCGGTATCCAAACCGGTGTCAATAATGGCAATCCTTGTTCCTGCTCCGCTATAACCCTCTGCCCAGGTACTGTAACTACCCATCATCTCACCGGCTGTTGCCATGTTGGGCCGAGCTGTATTCGCAAGTCCATAGACAGGCTCCACTACAACTTTTTCAACACCATCCAGTTCAGAAATAGCCGCTATATCACCGGGCAGAATCTCCGCAGACACCGCATTGGCCAGGAAGGTAAACTGATGTTGGATATCAATCTCCCCCTCTAAATCCAGAGTTTCAATTTCATCCAATATCTGCTTCTGCTCCTGCTCCAGCTTTGCTCCATAGCTTCTGGCAGAAACATTGCTGCTTATGGACTCCGGGGAATATCCCTTATCTATCAGGGCATCCTCCTCAAAAACAATCAGCACCCGAACCGGTTCCGTTTCTGTTTCTGTTTCCGTTTCTTCCTGTGAGAAGAATGCCGGCTGCTCCGTAAGGGCTTCCTGGTTACGCCTGGTATCCAGTGGTATTTCCAGTTCGTCCCTTGTTACCTTCACCCAAACAGGGAGACCGCTGTCTGCTTTCTGCTTATCCGGCTTTTCCGCCTATGCGGAAAATGCCGTTCCAAACAACATTCCCGCCGCCAGCAGCAAAGCTAACAGCCGCTTGCTTCTTTTGCATCTCATAAATTACATATCCTCCTTTTCCTTTTGTAACATTTCATAAAACGCTATGTTATCAATATAATAAAATAATTGTCACAAAATAGCAATTCTTTCTTGCATTTTTTGCTATTTTTTTTGTGTTATTTTTTAATAATTTTTTTTTATTTTTGTATTGACAAACATGGCATTCTATAGTAAAGTATATTATGCATCTGGCAAAAGTACACAGACAGCGATATGCGCGAGTGGCTCAGTTGGTGGAGCGCG
>CAPNGW010000177.1 GCA_948665105.1 uncultured Lachnospiraceae bacterium | reverse complement strand
AACCTACAGCGAACAGGACACCGCACAGAAGGGCACAGTAAAATCCCATGGCACTGCTTTGCCGTACCGTGGTATAGTCCTTCCGTCCCAGAGCCCGACTCATCATGCTGGAGGAACCAACCCCAAACAGGTTGTTGACAGCGTTGAATGCCAGAAGCACCGGGGCCGCCAGGGTGACGGCGGCGTTTTGAATGGGATTGTTCAGCATTCCCACAAAGTAGGTGTCTGCCAGATTGTAGATTACCATCACCAGGGAGCTTAATATGGTAGGGACGGCCATGGTCATAACGGCACGGGGAATGGGGGTTTCTTCAAATAATTTCTGTTTCCTTTGATTTTCCATATCGTTTACTCTCACTATCTTTCGTTTTATAGCCCGAATCATGAATTGCTCTTAAAGATTATAGCACAGGGATACCGACAAATCCATGTTCTATGGATAAGATGCTGAGAAAATGGAATTCATGAAATATGTGGTGCAATGAAATGAGTAGGATCTTTATAAGGACTGGAGCTTAGTGTGGTCAAGCTTTCAAAAAGCAGAGTTATGAAGGAGGAACCATGGCAAGGATATTTTTGGAAAAGGAACTAACCGGCAGTATTTTAGACATTGGAGGCGGAGGAGAAGGGGTGATTGGCCGCATTTACGGACAAAAGGTAACAGCCATAGATAATCGGCAGGAGGAGTTGGACGAAGCGCCGGATACATGTAAGAAGATGCTGATGGACGCATCAAATCTTGACTTTGAAGACGGGCGGTTTGATCATGTGACCTTTTTCTATTCTCTCATGTACATGGGTAAGGATGTACAGCAGCGAGCCATCTCTGAAGGGGCAAGAGTGCTCCATACCGGCGGCAGCCTTCATATTTGGGATGCAGAAATAGAGAGGGCATATCCGGCCCCCTTTCTGGCGGAACTGGATATTTATGGGGCGGGGGAGGTAATTCACACCACCTATGGGATTATAAAAGAGAATGCCGCCCAGAACGCCGATATTTTCATTGAAATGTGTGGGGAGCAAGGACTGCAGCTGATAAAGCAGCAGAAAGAAAATGGAAATTTTTATTTAGAATTTCAGGAATAATTTATCTGCATGGTACCTTGTTTTACACAGAGAAAGGGGAATTATCATGGAATATTTACTGAAAAACGGAAAAAAGGTTGTTATCCGAACACCCGTGGAAGCAGATGCGGAAAATTTGATTGCGCTCATAGCAGCTGTTGATGGGGAAACACCATTTCTTGCGAGAAATCCAGGAGAATTTCAAATTTCTGTGGAACAGGCAAAAAGCATAATCGCAGATATCCAAAGCAGCACACAAGGCACCTGGTTCGTTGCAGAGTGTCAGGGGAAGCTGGTGGGACAATGCTCTGTGGGCCGTATCAGAGCGCTTAGACGCTATCAGCACCGGGCAGAGGTGACATTTCTTGTGTTGGCAGACTATTGCGGTATGGGCATTGGAGGAAGGCTGATGGAGGAGTGCTTAAGATGGTGCAGAGAAAATCAAATCACGCAGGTGGAGCTGGGTGTGGTGACAACTAATGAAAGAGCCTTTGCCATGTACAAAAAATTTGGCTTTGAAGTGATGGGTACAATCCCCAATGCCTTGCGTTACCTGGACGGTACCAGTGTGGACGAATATCAGATGGTGAAATTTTTATAGACAAAGGAACGATATCCACAGTGTCCCTTTGTCCACTGTGGGTACCGCTACTAAGTACGTGGAGGTTAGCAAAATGAATACATTGAAGGTGGCTCTATTACAAATTCTTCCTGGAAACTCCCGGAAGGAAAATATGGAAAAGGGCGTGGAAGCCTGCCAAAAGGCAAAGGCCCAGGGCGCGGATATTGCACTGTTCCCGGAAATGTGGAGTAACGGCTACAAGGTGTGGGGAGATCTGGAAAAACTGAAGGACGACGCTGTCTCCGGAGACGGCGCATTTATCCAGGCTTTTCAAAAGCTTGCCAAAGAATTGGATATGGCCATCGCCATCACCCTGTTGGAGAGCTATGAGCCTGCTCCCAGAAATTCGGTAATACTTTTTGACCGCCATGGCATGCGGGCGCTGACCTATGCAAAGGTTCACACCTGCGATTTTGATGTGGAGAAGAACTTAACTCCCGGGGAGGACTTTTATGTAACAGAGCTTGATACCGCCAAAGGCCCAATCAAAATAGGAGCCATGATTTGTTATGACAGGGAATTCCCGGAAAGTGCCAGAATCCTGATGCTGAAAGGGGCTGAGATTGTGCTGGTGCCCAACGCCTGTCCCATGGAATTCAACCGCCTGTCCCAGCTTCGTGCCCGGGCCTTTGAAAATATGATGGGCATTGCAACCTGTAACTATCCAATAGGACAGCCGGACTGCAACGGCCATTCCAATGCCTTTGACGGTGTTGTATATCTGCCGGACAGCGACGGCTCCCGGGACACCTGTATCCTGGAGGCGCAGGGTGAGGAGGGTGTCTATGTGGCGGAATTTGACTTGGATATGCTAAGGGAGTACCGCAGATGCGAGGTTCATGGCAATGCCTACCGCCGTCCTGAAAAGTATCACCTTTTGACAGACGAGTGCATAGAAGCTCCCTTTATCCGGGAGGATTACAGAATCAGGTATACGAAAAGCAAATGACAAAAATGCGAATCGTCGATTTTTTCAGAGAGGAAGAACGCAAATGCCGGAATACACGCTCACGAAAAAGGAAGCCCGCCAATTCCTGCTTTGTAAACAGGGACTTTTGGGCAAGTATAAATTTGAAGACAAAACCGGCGTTCTTGACTTCATCCGTCAGGCCGGCTGCATTCAGTTCGACCCCATTGACGTATGCGGGAAAAGCCCGGAGATTCTTCTTCATTCACGGGTAAAGCATTTTTCAAAGTCCATGCTCTATGAGCTATTGTATATAGACCGGGATTTAGTGGATTATTTTGATAAGCAGCTCTCCATATTTCTCACGGAAGACTGGCCCTTTTTCGCCAGAGAACGAAAACGCCACCGCCAGTGGGAGCGAAGTCATGAAAAAATTCTGAAAGTGAGGGATACCATCAGGGAAGCCATCCGAAGCTATGGCCCCTTAAACTCCGGCGACTTGGATTTGAGCGAAAAAGTATACTGGTACTGGAGCGATACCCGGCTGTCCCGGGCGGCTCTGGAGCATATGTATTTTGGTGGGGAGCTTGCCATTCATCACAAGAAAGGTACCATCAAATATTATGATCTTGTGGAAAACTGCATTCCCCACCACCTTTTAAACCAGCCGGACCCTCACCAGAGTGATTTTGAGTATTATACCTGGCAGGTCTTACGCAGAGTCGGCTCTGTGGGACTTCTCTGGAACCGCTCCTCCGACGCCTGGCTTGGCATCTTGGGCCTGAAGACCAAAGAACGGAACGACAGCTTTGCCCGGCTGTTGTCCCAGGGAAGCATTGTCCCGGTACAGGTGGAAGGAATCCCCCATACCTTATACTGCCGTACCGAAGATACAGAGCTTTTGGAGTACATCAAAACAAAACCGCGCCTCACCAAGCGCTGTGAATTCCTGGCGCCGCTGGATAATATGTTGTGGGACCGCAAACTCATCAAAGCTATTTTCGACTTTGAATATAAATGGGAAATTTACACCCCCAAAGAACAGCGCAGGTATGGCTATTACGTTCTGCCGATTCTCTACGGGGACCGGTTCATAGGAAGAATCGAGACTGTTTACGACAAAAAACAGAAGTCACTGAATACCATAAACATCTGGTATGAACCGGAAATAAAACAGACAGCAACCGTGGAGCGTCAAGTGGAAGCAGCCATCAAACGCTTTGAAAAATTTCACCAGAGGTTATGAATAGTAGTGAGGGGACCGCCACCGTGACGGTCCCCTTACTACTATTCATGACAATAGAAAACTCGCAGAGCGTGTTTTCTATTGTTGATTCATTTCTGCAATTGCATAAATTAACTGCTCCGACTCCTCCCAGCCCAGGCAGGGGTCCGTAATAGATTTGCCATACACATGCTCATGGACGCCCTGGCACCCCGGCTCAATATAGCTTTCAATCATAACACCTTTGACGATTCCATGAATGGATTTTGACAACTGCCGATTGTGCATAATCTCCTTCACAATCCGCACCTGTTCCCCATACTGTTTGTTGGAATTAGAGTGATTGGAATCAATAATTGCCGCCGGATACTTTAAATCCATCTTCTCATACATTTCAAGGAGCAGTACCAAATCCTCATAGTGATAGTTGGGAATGCAGACTCCACGTTTATTCACAGCGCCCCTGAGCACCACATGGGTCAGCTCATTTCCGGTAGTTTCCACCTCATATCCCCGGTAAACAAAATGGTGACGGTGCTGGGCAGCATACACAGAATTGAGCATCACGGAGAAGTCACCGCTGGTGGGATTTTTCATCCCTGCAGGAACATCAAATCCGCTGACCGTCAAACGATGGTGCTGGTCCTCCACAGACCGTGCCCCGATGGCAACGTAGGACAGAAGGTCCTCCACATATCCCCAGTTTTCCGGATACAGCATCTCATCTGCCGCAGGGAGACCGAATTCCTCAATGGAGCGTATATGCATCCCGCGCATGGCAACCAGACCGGCCAGCAAATCCGGCTGTTTCTCCGGGTCCGGCTGGTGGGCGATTCCCTTGTAGCCCTCCCCGGTGGTCCGAGGCTTGTTGGTATAGATACGAGGGACAATCAACACCCGGTCCGCCACCTTTTCCTGTATCCGGGCCAGACGCCCGATGTAATCACAGACGGCAGCCTCGTTATCTGCCGAGCAGGGGCCGATAATTACTAAAAATCTATCGTCCTTTCCGGTGATGATGTTTCGGATTTCCAAATCCCGCTGCCTTTTTGTCTCAGCGGCCCTGGGGGAGAGGGGGTACAGCTCCTTTATCACCTTTGGGCTGGGCAATTCCTTTATAAATGTGAAGCTCATGGGATACCTTCCTTTCTGCTACTTAAAATATTTTTCCTTTATAATATCCACCGGCATTTCCTGCCCGGTCCAGCACTGAAAGGCCGCCGCCCCCTGAAAGAGAAGCATGTACAGTCCGTTAAAGCAGGGACAGCCCACTTCCTTTGCCTGCCGCATAAGCAAGGTCTCCCGTGGATTATAGATAATATCTGACACCACCAGTCCAGGATGAAGAACGGAAGTATGGGGCAATGGACTTATATCAACAGCGGGAGACATGCCCACATTGGTGGCATTGGTCAAAATAGCGCTTTCCCTCAGACTTTTTCCAAGCTGTTCTTCATCGGCAATGTCAAAGACGCTGATAGAGCAGCCGGTTTTTTGAGCCAGATTACGGCAGAAGGATTCGGTCTTTGCAAAAGTGGCATTGTTCCGCTTGAACACATCGATGGCCAGGACGCCGTCCAGAGCTGCCTGAACCAGTATGGCAGTTGCGGCCCCTCCGGCGCCCAGCAAGGTCATTTTCTTCCCAATAATATTGAAGCCTGCGTCTTTCACAGAGTGCATATAACCTGCGCCGTCCGTGGTGTGGCCTATGTACCTGCCATCCTG
>CAPNGW010000176.1 GCA_948665105.1 uncultured Lachnospiraceae bacterium | reverse complement strand
CCTCCGTCATCCGGTTCATTTCCTCCTGCTGCAGCACTTGAAAGGCGGACAGGTTTTCCAGAACGGTAATGCCAGGGTCCGAAGGATTATGGTTGCTCCACTCCCGGGAATACAGGGGAATCTGGGCCACGGCCTCGGCAATCATTTCCTCATAGGTTTTATCGTTCAAATTCTTACTCGCTATCATACTACATCTCCCAGGCCTAAGCTGTGTATCCGATGGTCCCCGTTACAGCAGACCATATAGGGCGTTACCTTAAGCTCCTTTAAGTTTATCCTATGCTGCCCATTGTCGTCCGTATAAGTGGCGCTGATGGAGAAATGCTTCACATTCACTTCTTTTTCCAGCATATCTGGCATCCTCCTAAGCTGATTTTCCCGAGGCAGCTTTCCGATGGGCCAGCGCACCGTACCGCCCTCACGGATGGGGCTTAAAAAGGCCTCCATCTGATGAAGCCAGTTCTGCTGCAACTCATAAATATCCTTCCTTGGATCGTGTGCAACCCACAGCTCCAGCGAAATTTTCACAAATACCGGCTCCACAATCTTAAGCTCTTCCACCTCATAAGTTATTTCACAACAATGAAGCAAATGCTCCCGAAGCCCCTGCTTTATGCTCTTAAAGGAAAAGGAACCCTCCCGATAGTCCTCCATTAAAAGCACCAGATTCACATCATCCTCCTTATCAATGAGAGCCACATCCTTAATCACGTCGGAGTACATCAGCGTCTCTTGTATGTAATCCTGCCTTGATACAATCCTTCGCCGCCCGCTTAAGAGGTTGCTGCCTCTTCTAAGGGTACGCTCCAAATCCTCCATGTCACTGCCACCGTAAGCCGGGATGGGATTGCTTACCTCATCCACAAAGAGCATACTGCCCAAAAAGCCGTCGATGGCCTTGGCAGCCACATTTCCCGCCTGGCCGCTGCAGCTTGTGACTATGGCCTTAAATGCCACGCCCTGGGTATTTCTTGGAATAAAATTCTGCTTCCCGTCCCCGAAATAAATCCGGTTGTTGGTGCGGTCCAGCACATAAACCCGCCTGCTGCCGCCGGTATTTTCAAAGGATTCCACCTCCTGCCACAGCACGTAAAAATCTTCAATTTCACCGAGATAATTATATTCTGCCCGCACCTTCCCCGGCTGCTCCTTTAAAAAACGCGCCATCTGCTCCGGGGTCAACTGATTTTTCTCATTAACCCAGATTTCCGTCTTTAAAATATGGTCTGCATAAAGGGGAAAATTCATATCCGCCGTTACTACATCGATAAAGTACGCCTGTTCCTCCTTTATTTCCTGGTTTCCGGCCTCCACGCCGTTTAGGAGGATGGTTTTTACCTGGGGCCAGACGCAACGGGGATTGCTGAAATAATTTCCCCTGTCTGCCATCCTGATATAGCAGGCCTTATGTCCCTCCACCGAAATCACATCCATATCCACGGGAGGCTCAAACAGCAGTATCCCGGAATTTTTAAGCCCATTGGTGTGGTCGATGACGTTTAAGGGCTTAAAGCCATTTTGGGTGGAATACTCAAAGCCAGCCTCCACTCCCGGGAAATTGCTATTTTCCAGAAGCCACAGAAATATACCAATGGGTCCCTGCTCCGGCTTCTTGTCAAAACCGAAGTACATATAATTATGTGTATAAGGAAATTCCGAAAAAGCCATCACTGGCCGGCCCATGGAAAGAGCACTGGTAAGGTCCACCGTCTCATCCCCGGATACCCGCTGCACCGCCTGGGGGCTTAAATAGCTGCCCTCATAGCTTACCTGCAGTGTCATATTTTTCACAATGGGAAAATGATAGCACACGGGATTCTGGTAGCAGTTGTCTGCCCGCACCACCCGAGGCTCCGCTCCTCATAGCCACCCACAGTGGCAGGCTCCCAGTCAAAGGGTACCTCAAAGGCAATGCTCTGGTGGCCGGTATTTTCCACAGTGGCAAACAAGCTTGCCACCTGGCTTTCGCAGGGCAGACGCTTGTAGCCCTTGCCGTTATAATACTCCAGGGAAATTTCCTGAATGTAGCAGTCCTCGGTACGAAGCTTCATCTCATAGCGGGGTCTTCTTTTAATCACCTTAAGATTCTCCTCCGGCTCCGGGATGATACGCACCTCATTTTCCTCAAAGGATAAGTCAAATTCCAGAGTCACCCTTGCTCCTTTCCGGGCAAAGGCCTCCCGCTGGCCTATATAGCACTCGTCATAATTGCTGATTTGCTGTCCAAAGGGCAGAAATTCCTCTGTGTCAAGCTCCTTCGTTCCATCGCTTACCATATCCGGCTTCTGTCCATAATCTGCACTTACAAGCTCAATCCCCTCAAGAATCACTGTCTCTCTTAAGGCTTCCACCATTTCAATAGCCAGTAACGCCATTTCCTGGTTGTTTTTCTCTGTCTTTAAGGGATTCTGTATGGCGGAAAGGATTACGCAGTCCTCCTGGCAAGCCGCTTTAAGCGTTGTCTGCCCCTGCTCGGACAAATACCAAAAGCGATACCTGGATGGCTCTGCAAAGGTCCGGGCCAGCTCCCGGCTGTCCTTATTTCCATGGAAGCGGATGCGAAGCTCCCAGGCCGTGTCAAAGAGATAGCTGTGATACAGCTCTAACCGCTGCCTCCTGATATTTTCCCCGCCCTTCCAGAAAAGAGGCGTAGGCTCCTTCTTCCATTCCATGGGAAGAGGCGTCACCGTTCCCCCATCCTTAGACACCGCCAAAAGCTCTGTCAGGCTTATATTTGCCACAAACAGGTCATGGAGGGTCTCAAAGATAACCTCCTGCCCTGTCTCGGTGACAGCAGTCAACTGGGTTCCTTTTTTTACAGGAACGCCCTCCAGAACTGCGCTCTCTGCCCGCATTACCACAATGGTTTTCGCCGGCCTTGCGGGCTTGGGTGTCACCCCGTACATGCTGGCAAATTCTGTCCGATGCTTTTCCAGCACCTGGTTAAACCTTGTGATATTCTCCATGGTCTGTCCCGCAAAAATCAGGGCAATCACAGAACCGGCATCCGGATTGTCCTTATCGAACTTCCACTCCGGGGTATAGGCACGGGCAAGCTCTGTCAGCTCCGTCAGCACATCCTCTGTATTTCGTTGGTCAATATTACAATTATTCCATGCTTTCATCCGCTTGGCCCTCCGTCTCTGAATACAGGTAGAAGGGGAATACCAGATTATCCCTTGTATTGCTGGTGGCAATGAGATAGGAAAGGTTTAAGATAAGGCACCCTTGGGAAAGGCGCGGCTCCACCGTGACCTCAACCTCTGAGATTCTTGGCTCCTGGCTTAGTATAGTATCCTCAAGCTCCCTGGCCATCATATTGATTCTGGTTAAGGAGGTGTCCATAAAGGTATAGGAAAGGATGCTGCTTCCAAATTCCGGCCGCACCCATCGCTCCGTCTTTTGAGTCATCAGAATCAGATAAATGGATTCCTTGACGCTTTCCTCCTCCGTGGACATCATGAATCTTCCGGTAGCCTTATTTACTTGTATGGGGAATTTGATTCCCTGTCCCAAAAAATCTCGTTGGCTCATATTATCACTATCCTAACTTAATGGGTTTTCCCTCTATGGTCATCATACCGCTGCTTTGATTTTTCACGGAGGAGCTGCCCTCCACAATGGTCTGTTGACCAGCCAGCTTGGCATTGCCATCGCTTTTTAAGGTAAGTTTGTTGGAGGCCTGCACCTCCACCTTCTTGGCATCAATTTTCACCGCGCCGCTGTCACCGTTCATGGTGATGGTGATGCTGTCTCCCACGGTGATGGTCAGCTTCTTTGCTGCATGGATGGAGATTTCTCCCTTCTCGGTGCCCATCTGAAGCTTGCAGTTGCCCTCCTTATCCTGAACGAGTATCTGCTTCTTCTCGTTGTCCATCACCATCTGATGGCTGTCCTTGGCGGTGGAGACGGTGATTTTGTCCTTGTCTCCCTCCTCCTCATCATCCTCGAAGGTGATGCGGCTTCCGTGGCGTGTCATAATCTGCTTGATTTTATTTTTTTCATCCACGGACTTTTTTAAAAATTTGTCGTTGTCCTTGGGGATGCAGCCCACAATGTAGGGCTTTTCAATGTTGCCATCCTCAAAAAGAAGAAGCACCTGGTCATTTTCCTCCGGGAGAAAATACTGGCCCCACTCCTTTCCGGTATAGGGAGCCGCCACCCTGGCCCATTTTAGCTGGTTGGCGTTTTCATCCCGGACGGGAATAGTCACACAGATACGGCCCGGCATTTCCTTCTCATAGTTGGAGGCCACAATCCCCACCACCCCGCCGAAAATCCGCTCTTCCCCAAGCTGGGTCTTGGTCACTTGTTTTTCCGAAATCTCATCAAATATGTCAAATACGGACATTTGTCTCCTCCCTTAGGTCAATGCCGCCGCTTTTCCGGTGATGATGGTGCGGTAGCCGTCCTGGTCCGACAGCGTGTGCCGGACGTTGGTTAAGTAAAATTGATTATCCACGGGCTTTCCCATACCGGAAATTTCAATGTTAAAGCCGGGCTTTAATTCCGGGATACCGATGCATTCTCCCCTAAGCTGGCCGAAGCGGTAGGAAATGTCCGCCATCAGAGAGTCCGCCCGCTGCTTTGCCGCCTTCTTGGTGATGGCATTGGGGTCAATGTATATTTTCTGGCTCTGTGCAATCAAGGTCTTGGTCTTATTTCCCATGGAGGTCTTGTTGCTGGAACTGCTTACCGCCGTCACCACCGTTCCCTTAGCGGTGTCCATGCCCCGGACCTCCACGGATTTCACCAGTCCGGTAATGTCATAGCTCACATTGTAGTAGATAAGGCCCCTTCCGATGCCCACACTTAAGAGACAGTCGGGCTTTTCATTCTTCGCTTTCCGAAAAATCACGGTGCCGTTATCCACATAGAATTCATAGTTGAACCGCTTGGCGGCCTTTACCACAAATTCGTAATCGCTCTCTGAAACCATCTCCACGCTGTAGGAGGTTGGCTTCTTATCCCCCTCCTCCTTATCCGGCGTATCTGTGACTTTTATGCCGGTGATAATCCCGAAGGACTGCATTTTCTGGTACAAGGGTTTACCAAAAATCTCCTTGACTGCCTGACCGTAGGAGGTGGACTGCATCTGCCTGGCATAGCAGTTGGACATCATCATACCCTTGGCGTCCATGGCTGTGACCTCCACATGGTGAGGGTCGCCGGGGCGGCTTACAAATTCCACCTGGGAGATGAAGCCGATGAATACCTGGGTAAGCTTGTCGGCGTAGCCCAGAGAAACCTTTATATCGCTGCCCAAAAGGATGTAGGGCTTTACCTTGTCAAACAGGTAGGCGCCGTTTTCTCCATCGAAGCTATTGTAGATACGAAAGTTGACAATGGAAGCCTCCATTCCTACGCTTAAGTCTACCTCCAAATCAGAAAGCACAAGCTGGCTGTTGTTCTCGGCGAAGTCCTTGCCGCCAATTATGAGCTTTACCATGGGATAAGAAAATTCTCCATATTTACTCTTCAGGTTGTCATAATTATGGGTAGTCATTGCCATTTAGGTAGCTCCTCCTGCTGCCGCCTCTCCCGCCGTTGCCGCCGCCTCT
>CAPNGW010000175.1 GCA_948665105.1 uncultured Lachnospiraceae bacterium | reverse complement strand
CCCATCTGCCCCTGGTGGTTATCGATACAAAGGGGCAGGACATCCCAGGCTATCCGGCTGTGACCCGGGACGCAGCCGGACAGGAGATTCGCAAGCGGGATATTTATGACCAGTCCTACTATACCATGGCCTGGGACGGCCGGGATATCATTGATGTGGAGGTTTCTGTCATTGACAACAAGAACCGGAACAACCATCCTTTAGACGAACCGGATTTTGTGACAAAATCGGAAATGCGTGTCCGGGGAAATTCCTCCCGTAATTTTGAAAAAACCCCTTATCTTCTGAATTTTCTTAAGGAGGACGGCACAAACCGGGATATTAAAGTGATGGGCATGGAGTCCCATCACCAATGGGCGCTTCATGGTCCCTATCTGGACAAATCCCTGGTTCGCAACTATCTGTGGTACAATCTGTCAGGCGCTGTCATGGAGTATGCCCCCAATGTTCGATATTGCGAGCTTATTTTAAATGGGGAATACCAGGGGCTGTACCTGATGACGGAGACCATTACCAACGGCGGCAACACCAGCCGTCTGCGCCTTCGGGATACTTTGAAGGATACGGAGATAACCGGCTATCTGCTGCGGCTGGACAGGCCTACAGAGGCGGACCGGGGCTCTCTCCGGGATGTGTACAGCTATTCTGAGCGGCTGTTACTTACCCAGGTGGATGTAAGCCTCCGCTATCCCAGTACCTACCGGCTGACTCCGGAGCTGGCATGGGACATCGAGCTTGATTTCTCCGCCTTTGAAAAATCCCTGTATTCCCTGGACTACGACACGAAGGATTACGGATACGAAAATTGGATTGATGTGGACAGTTTTGTGGATTACTTTCTCCTCAATGAGTTAAGCTATAATGTGGACGCAGGTACGTATTCCACTTATCTTTATAAAGAGGTGGAGGGTAAATACAAGCTGTGCGTGTGGGATTTCAACAATGCCTGCGGCAACTATATGGAAAATGAAGGGAGCCCGGATGCAGGCTTCCATCTCCACGAGAAGCTCTGGTATAACATGCTCTTTCGTGACGAGGAATTTGTGGAACAGATACTAATCCGCTATGAACAGCTTCGGGGAACCTTATTTGATGAAGATTATCTGATGCGCTACATTGACGACACCCTGGCCTATCTGGGGCCAGCGGTTGCCAGGAACAATGAGCGGTGGGCGGACAGCATGAAGAACTGGGAGCCTCTCGTGCCAGTGGAACGAAATGTCCATAGCCATGAGGAGGCCGTTGTGCAGCTAAAGGACTGGATACTTGGGCGGATTCACTGGATGGATAACAATATTCACGCCCTGAAGCAGTATAGTCATCCTTCCCGCAACAAGCTATATAATTACTAAAAGGAGGCCGGCCATGAAAAAGTTTATCATCCTGATGTGCGCTTTGGTGCTGGCCTTTTTGGTGTGGAACTTTGCTTACTATCGGATGGGGCTGTACATTAATTTTAATCCGGATAAAACGGTGACCTCCCGGATGAAGGTGGAGGGCAAGGGCATTTATATGGAAAAGGATGGCCAGTGGGAGGCTTTTACCATCCGGGGAGTGGACATGGGCGTGGGTGTACCCGGGCAATGGGCCACGGACTATGCCATAGACAAGGAGACGTATCTTCGCTGGTTTGGCTGGATTCAGGAGATGGGAGCCAATACCTTAAGGGTATACACCATTTTGCATGATGATTTTTATAATGCCTTTTATGTATACAACCAGGAGCGGGAGAAGGCTGGGGAGGAACCCCTCTATCTCATTCATGGGGTATGGATTGACGATTACATGTACAATTCCCACCGGGACGGATTTGATGATGAAATCCGAAAGACCTTTATAAAGGACTGTAAAACGCTGGTGGATATACTTCACGGAAATCGTGCCATGTCCCTGGGTCGCGGGGTGGGCTCCGGCAGCTACCGAAAGGATGTTTCTCCCTGGGTCATTGGTTATATTCTTGGGGTGGAGTGGGAGACTAGCATTGTCTCCTACACCAATCAGAAAAACGAACATGCAAACCAGTATCAGGGAAATTATCTCTATACCACCCAGGAAGCCTCTCCTTTTGAAGCTCTGCTGTGTGAGTGGGGCGACAGCATCATTGCCTACGAAAGTGAACGTTATGGACAGCAGCGGCTTGTGGCTTTCTCCAACTGGCCCACCACCGACCCCTTCTCCTATGATGTGGTGACCACGGCCTACCGGGACAAGCTGGAGACGGTGGACGTGGAGCAGATTAAATCTACAGAGCAGTTTCTTGCCGGGCAGTTTGCTTCCTACCATGCCTATTCCTATTTCCCTGACTATCTTGAAGCCATGGAGGAAGGGAAAGCGTATACGGAGGAAGAGATTGTAGAGGGGGTGGGAGGCCTGGCAGCTCTCCAGCTATACCGGGAGCATATTGCCGCAATGGATGCCCCTCTTATCAGCCGTTACCTGACACCGGAGGATTATGTGGACAGGGATGGCCGCTTTAATACGTATGTGGCCTATCTTCGGGCCTTAAATCGTTACCACACCATGCCGGTGGTAATTTCAGAGTACGGGGTGACTACCGGGCGGGGAATGGCTCAGGTGGATGAGAACACCGGCCGGAACCAGGGACATATGAGCGAGCAGGAGCAGGGCCAGGCAATCATTGACTGCTATGAGGATATTGTGGATGCGGGCTGTGCAGGAAGCTGCGTGTTCTCCTGGCAGGATGAGTGGTTCAAACGTACCTGGAATACCATGCAGCATATTGATTTGAACTACACGGCCTACTGGAGTGATTATCAGACCAACGAGCAGTATTTCGGCCTTCTGACCTTTGACCCGGGTAAGGAGGAGAGTGTCTGCTATGTGGATGGAGATATTTCGGAGTGGAGTGCTTCGGATGTGGTGGTGGCGGAAGAGGACATGGAGCTTTCCATGAAATACGATGAAAAATTCCTCTATTTTCTGGTGTACAGGAAGGATTTTGCACCGGAGGATGAGACACTCTATATTCCTATAGATACCCTCCCTGACAGTGGCAGCACTTACTGTAAGAATTTTGGCGTCACCTTCCAGCGGGCCTGTGAATTTATGCTGGTGTTAAAGGGGAAGGAGGACAGCCGCCTGATGGTGCAGCGGCGATATGAGACGCTGCTGGCCACAGACGGCCCGGTGTATTATGCCTGGGATTCCTACTACAATCCGCCAGATAAGGATACGCCTGAATTTTCTCCCATATATCTGGCCTTAAAGAGAGAAGACTTGTTGAACCAGCCCAATACAGGAAGACCACGAGGCCAGAAGTATGAGACCGGCGCTCTGCGACACGGCACAGCCAATCCCCTGGATGAAGAGTTTGACTCCCTGGCGGATTTTATGATTGCAGGGGATTACATCGAAATACGGTTGCCCTGGCAGCTTTTGAAATTCTCCAATCCCCCTGAAATGATGATTCACGATGACTACTATGAGAACTATGGCATTGAGAATTACCAGATTGATGAGCTGTACGCAGGCATCGGTTCCGACTCCGGCGGGGGAGAACGGATTGAGATGGCCGCATTTCCTCTAAAGGGCTGGGGCAGTAAGGTCACAAGCCATGAACGGCTGAAGGAATCTTATTATATGTTGAAGAAGTATTGGACCAAAACCTCTGGCGAAGGCAGGTGAGGCTATGGGAAGTGAATTACTGCTATATATCTATGGATTTATCTGTCTGGGAATGATAGTGTTTAATTTCCTTCACAGCGTGATGCTAAGGGGCCGGGAGCGGACCTTGAGGAAAAAGGGAAATCAGCTGGAACGGCGCATAAGAGAGCAATTCCAAAGGATTTCCATGGGGATTCCGGTGGGCAGACGACACCGAATATACCTTCGTTATAAGCTTTTACGGGTGGGGAATCTTATCGCCTTTGAGCGGATTTTGGAAAAATGTTCCAAGGAGGAAGCTGACCTTACGGAAAATTACCTGTCCCAGCTTTATCCGGAGCTTCTTTATCTGGCCGTGGCTTACTTAAAGAAAGAGACGATACAGACGGCATATTTTGCATTTTTCTTAAGCCACCACGGAAGCCGCATACAGGCCCGTATTGACAGCTTGCAGGATTTGATGGTAGAGTATGTAAGAAAGGACAATTTGTATTGCCGGATTAATGCCATGGAGGCGCTCTATGCCTTTGGCAGCCCGGAACATGTGGTCCGGGCAGTGCGGATACAGGATGAGATGGACTTGTATTTCAATGAAAAAATCCTCACGGACGGACTTTTGTCCTATTCAGGCAGCCATCAGCGGTTAATCGCACTGCTGTGGGAGAGCTTTCCACGGTTTACGTTGAAAACAAAGCTGGCGGTACTTAACTATATCAGGTTTCGAACCGGCGCATATTGCGGGGAGTTTTCTGACATTTTGGCGGATGAACGCATGGACAGAGAGCTTAGGCTGTCGGCCGTCCGTTACTTTGGGAGTTATCCCTATCAGCCGGTGCGGGAAGTGCTCCTTGATTTTCTTAAGGATGAAACACCTATGAACTGGGAGTATGCAGCCATGAGCGCCACTGCTTTGGGGAGCTATCCGGGGGAGGATGTGACAGAAGCTCTTCTTGGGGCCATACACAGCCGAAACTGGTTTGTCCGCTACAATGCGGCCTTTAGCCTGGAAGGGCGTCAGCTGGACTACAATGTCTGGCTGGGGATTATGGACGGTCCCGATAGGTTTGCACGGGAAATGGCGGCTTATCGGCTGGAGGCGCTAAGGAGGAAAGAGGAAAAGAAGGTGGAAGCGGTATGAGGGACTTCATTCAGATGTTTTTAAACGGAGTGGGCGTCTTTTTCGTGTTGTATATGATTGGCTACGCCACCTTTATGTTTCTGTCTGTGGTGGTGGGCTCTTCTACCCTGTATGGACTACAAAGGCGGAATATGCTGAAAAATGAGCTGCAGAATGATTATTACGTGCCGGTGTCTATCCTGGTTCCGGCCTACAACGAGGAGGTCACCATTGAGGCCACCATCCAATCTTTGCTGTCGCTGGAATATAAGGTTTACGAGATTATTGTTGTTGATGATGGCTCCAAGGACAATACGGCAAAGGTGGTGCGGGAAGCCTTTGAGATGCATCGCATCAACCGGCCCATTCAAAGACGGGTGCATTGTAAGAGTGTGCGTTCCGTCTATGAAACCACGGCCTACAAGGTTCCAATTACATTGATAAGTAAGGAAAACGGCGGTAAAGCAGATTCTTTAAATATGGGCATCAACGCTTCCAGGTATCCGTATTTTCTCTGCATGGATGCGGATTCTGTGCTACAGTACGATTCTTTGGAGAAAATTGTGCGGCCGGTGCTGGAGGAGGACAATATCGTGGCGGTAGGTGGTGCGGTGCGCCCCTGCAATGATGCGGAGATTGAGAATGGCCGGGTGGTCCGCTACCGAATGCCAAGGAAAATTCTGCCCAGCATGCAGGTTCTGGAATATGACCGTTCCTTTCTGGCCTCCCGAATCCTTTTTGACAAATTCAATGGCAGTATTATTATTTCCGGGGCTTTCGGACTCTTTAAGAAGAGTGTGGTGGTGAGGGCAGGAGGCTACGATGCCTTCACCATGGGAGAGGACATGGAGCTG
>CAPNGW010000174.1 GCA_948665105.1 uncultured Lachnospiraceae bacterium | reverse complement strand
ACGGTGGTGTGGGAGGTCGGTAGATAAAATAATTATCTACCTCCTACCCGATTTACTTGTTTTTCCAAAGCTTACAAGCTACAATAATTTCCCAAAGCTTTAATTTACTATAAAGCACAGAAAAATTATTTGAAATATTGACATTATAAAAAATATACTATATAATTTTAATATAGTTGCAACTATAAAGATATAAAAAAGAATTAGCAGTAAAAACCAGGAAACCAGTAAAATTTTATAAACAAACGACATGGAGGTATATTTATGAAGAAACGGCTGATTTCTTTTGTGCTTTCTATTACGATGATGTTTATGATTTTTCCAAGCTTGTCACTGGCGTATGATTCTGACCCTGCTGATATGTCTTATGAAGAATATGCAGCCCATGCTATACAGCGATTTATTCGATTTAGCAATATTGACAGCGCAAATGTGGATTTTAGCATGTCCCAGCCAATCCCCGTACATAACGATAATGATGACAAGAACAGAGCAGTTTTCTTATTTAAAGATGGAGTATGTATTGGGGAAATGATAATTACTCGTGTGGGTGAACAATACGTTTCCAGCTTTATGCAGTCTGAATTTCCAGCGATTACAGAGGCAGCTGTTAATGAAATACCTTTTTCGTTAGTAACCTCAAAAGAATCCCTTTGGCTCATTTCAGATACGTCCAGAGAAATAATTGCAGGATACGAAAATGATTTGTCTGCTTCTGCTTTGCAGGAGGATGTCACCTATGAAGTTCAAAGCCTGACCCTTACGCCAATATCCCTGCCTGATACGGAACATGTGATTCAGCCTTTGAGTGCTAATTACACTCTCAATGTTAAACTTGTGGGAAATGCTAATTCGCCGGATGACGGAAGAGGACTCTGCTGGGCGGCAGCAATGGCTTCAATTATCATGTAAAGAACCGGACGAAGTGGGATAAGGGCAACTAGCTTGTATTCTAATCTGAAAAGCAGCTATGGCGGGATTCCGGAGGGAACCTGTGATTGGGTGAGCCGGGCTTTCTCTCAATATTCCCTGTCTTATACGCACAGACATTCTGGCACAAACTATGAGACAGTCAAGTCGATAATAGAAAATAACAGAAGGCCCATTTATTGCTGGCTTGCGCGTACGGGTGGAGGACATTCTGTGGTGATTAGTGGATTTGACAGCGGGTATGGCTCTTACTTTTACAGGATTCTGGATTCCAATGAGTCTTCCCCGGTGATGGTTCAGGTACCGTCCGGCGCTTCAGCCACTAATTTTACATATGCTGCATCTTATGGTTATACTTATACAAAATGGATTTGCCATATGTATTAAGAAAGGCAGGAGGGATTTTTTTGAAAAGGGCAAGATATATTATGGCATCCATGATTCTCGCCGGTTTATGTATATTGGCGTCTGTTGCATTTATACACAGAGAGGAACCTCCGCTTTGGGATATTATTCCGGCTCTGTTCTGGGATGACAGCTTGTACTATCTCGAAAGCCATGAGATAAAGTACGAAGAGGATTTTTCAGACGCTGCTTTGCTGGGGTGTGTGACATCAACTGTTGACGGCTCAGAATTTCCAGACAAAAATGGCCAGTCTAACCGTCCGATTCAGGGAGCGCCTGTGAAACAATTGGGAGACAAGATTTTTGTTCTGACAGACGATTCCTGGATACTGCTGTTAAGAGAACCTTCACTTTGGAATCTTCCGCCGTCTCTGCTCTGGAATGACAGCCTATATTTCTATACTGGGCTGGAAATCAAGGAGGATGTCTCGGACGCCGTCTTGTTGGGAGAGGTCACATCTACGGTGGATAGAATAGATATTCCAAACCAAAACGGTCAGGCCAATATGGCGATTCAGGGAGCGCCCGTAAAACAATACGGAGAAAGTATCATTGTTCTGATACATGATTCATGGATTGAGTTTGAGCTGCGGGAGGAAGAAGCCAATCAATAAACTCACATCTTATCTGATTGTGCGATGGATTCGATATCTCTGCCACTATAGACAATACGAATGATTGTGACACAAAGATTATCAGAATCAATAAGGTAGAAAACGACAAAGTTATCAACAGGTACTTTATGCATGTTCATACTTTGCCAAGGCCCCCATTCTACAATAGGAAATCTTGTAGGCATAAAATCAAGTGAACGGATTTCTTTTCGGATTCGGTTTACTTGATTTTTGGCGGTATTGGGAACTAAAAGTTCAAATGCAATATATGAGTAAACATCTTTTAAGTCGTCTGCTGCCTGTGGAGAGTATATGACTTTGTACTGTTCGTTCATATACCAAACTCCTTCATAAGTTCGGCATCAACTTCATCAGCGGTGAGGCTGCCGGATTTTAAGGATTCGATGCCTTTCATAAGTTCCAGGTCAAGTTCGGCACGGCTTATACCATCAATGGCGGTTGGCGTTCTGGAAGGCAACTGTAATTTCAGAGGCATTCCTCTTGTAAGGACGATTTGACTGTAAAGCATCTGAATCGCACTGGAAGGAGAAATTCCTAATTGCTGAAGAATATTTTCAGCGTTTTCTTTTAAATCAGTATCAATGCGCGCATAGACAGCTGTTGTGTTTGCCATAATTACCACACTCCTTTATCTCTATTATATCTACTATTGCAGAAAAATGCAAGCAAATGCAAGCAAACTTGTAAATTGTTTATATCTTTGCGATTCGCAAATAAATAAAAAAAATTTCCTTGACTTCCCAGGTATACTTGTGGTAATATATACGGTGCACTATTGTGGTGACATGGGCCTTTTTTCCAAAGAACCTGCGAAAAATCAAGGCTTTTGCGCATGTTTTTCCAGCGCATCGGCAAAGCACAAGATATAGTTATTTCGTGCTTTGCGCTTACTGCATATTGCTTATTCGATATCTTTCCGGATACATCAGTCCGGGAAGCAGGAGTGAAATATAAAACGAGAGGTGAAGCGTCAATGGAGAAAAACAGAATACGTCCGATTCAAGCAGGAAAAAGTGTTCGTATGAGCTATTCGCGACAGAAGGAAGTTCTGGAAATGCCCAACTTAATCGAGGTTCAGAAGGATTCCTATCACTGGTTTCTGGACGAAGGACTCAAAGAAGTATTTGCAGACATCTCCCCCATCGCCGACTACAGCGGGCATCTCAGCCTTGAGTTCGTTGACTTTACATTGTGCGAAGATGATGTGAAATATTCCATCGCGGAATGTAAGGAACGGGATGCAACTTACGCAGCTCCGCTGAAGGTAAGAGTTCGTCTTTATAACAAAGAGGCAGATGAGATTAACGAGCATGAAATCTTCATGGGCGACTTGCCACTCATGACAGAGACCGGAACCTTCGTAATCAACGGTGCAGAGCGTGTAATCGTAAGCCAGTTGGTACGTTCTCCGGGCATATATTATGCCATTGCCCACGATAAAGTAGGAAAACGGCTGTTTTCCTCCACAGTCATCCCCAACCGTGGTGCATGGCTGGAGTACGAGACCGATTCCAACGACGTGTTTTACGTGCGGGTGGACCGTACCCGGAAAGTGCCTATCACTGTGCTGGTGCGTGCGCTGGGCATCGGAACCAATCAGGAAATCATCGATTTGTTTGGCGAGGAGCCCAAGATTATTGCCAGCTTTGGCAAGGATGTGGCCACCAACTATCAGGAAGGTCTTCTGGAGCTATATAAGAAGATTCGCCCCGGTGAGCCTTTGACGGTGGAGAGTGCTGAGAGCCTCATTACCGCCATGTTTTTCGACCCCAGAAGATACGATTTGGCCAAGGTGGGCCGGTATAAATTCAATAAAAAGCTGGCGTTCAAAAATAGAATAAACGGACATGTTCTGGCTGAGGACGTGGTGGACACCACAACCGGCGAGATTCTGGCAGAGAAAGGCACAACCCTCACAAGAGAGCAGGCCGAGGATATCCAGAATGCGGCGGTTCCCTACGTGTGGGTACAGGGAGAGGAGCGCAACATCAAGATTCTCTCCAATATGATGGTGGATATCACCAATTTTGTGGATGTGATTCCCCGTGAGGTGGGCGTCACCGAGCTTGTATATTATCCCTGCCTTCAGAAGATTCTTGATGAGAATGAGAGCCTTGAGGATATTAAGGAGGCCATCCGCAAGAATATTCCGGAGCTGATTCCGAAGCATATTACCAAGGAGGACATTCTTGCCTCCATCAACTATAACATGCATCTGGAGTACGGCATCGGCAATGATGACGATATTGACCATTTGGGCAACCGCCGGATTCGTGCGGTGGGCGAGCTTTTACAAAATCAGTACCGCATCGGTCTGTCCAGAATGGAGCGGGTGGTGCGGGAGCGCATGACCACTCAGGATTTGGAGAGCATTTCTCCCCAGAGCCTGATTAATATCAAGCCGGTAACCGCAGCCGTGAAGGAGTTCTTCGGCTCCTCCCAGCTGTCCCAGTTTATGGATCAGAACAACCCCCTGGGTGAGCTGACCCACAAACGGCGTCTGTCCGCACTGGGCCCCGGTGGTCTTTCCAGAGACCGTGCCGGATTTGAGGTTCGTGACGTACATTACTCCCACTATGGAAGAATGTGCCCCATTGAGACCCCGGAAGGTCCCAACATCGGCCTGATTAACTCTCTTGCAACCTACGCAAGAATCAACGAGTACGGCTTTGTGGAAGCGCCCTACCGCAAGATTGACAAGTCAGATATCAAGAATCCCCGGGTCACCGACGAGGTTGTATACATGACGGCGGACGAGGAGGATAATTACCATGTGGCCCAGGCCAACGAGGAACTGGATGAAAACGGATATTTTGTTAGAAATTCCGTATCCGGCCGTTACAAGGAGGAAACCCAGGAATATGAGAAGGCCATGTTTGATTACATGGACGTGTCTCCCAGAATGGTGTTCTCCGTGGCTACGGCCCTGATTCCTTTCCTGGAAAACGACGACGCCAACCGTGCGCTGATGGGCTCCAACATGCAGCGTCAGGCCGTTCCCCTTCTCACCACGGAGGCCCCTGTGGTGGGTACCGGTATGGAGACAAAGACGGCTGTGGATTCCGGCGTCTGCGTCATTGCCAAAAAGTCCGGTGTGGTAGAACGCTCCATCTCCAATGAGATTACCATTAAGAATGAAGATGGTACCCGGGACGTATATAAGCTGACCAAATTTACACGAAGCAACCAGTCCAACTGCTACAACCAGAAGCCCATCGTATTTAAGGGTGAAAAGGTAGAGGCCGGACAGGTAATTGCAGACGGTCCCTCCACCTCCAACGGAGAAATTGCACTGGGCAAGAATCCCTTAATCGGATTCATGACCTGGGAGGGCTATAACTACGAGGATGCCGTGCTGTTGAGTGAACGGCTGGTACAGGAGGATGTCTATACCTCCGTACACATTGAAGAATATGAGGCGGAAGCCCGGGACACCAAGCTGGGACCGGAAGAAATCACAAGAGACGTTCCGGGTGTAGGTGACGACGCTCTTAAGGATTTGGATGAGAGAGGCATCATCCGCATTGGCGCGGAGGTGCGCGCCGGCGATATCCTGGTGGGCAAGGTAACTCCCAAGGGAGAGACAGAGCTGACGGCGGAAGAACGGCTGCTGCGCGCGATCTTTGGCGAGAAAGCGCGTGAAGTC
>CAPNGW010000173.1 GCA_948665105.1 uncultured Lachnospiraceae bacterium | reverse complement strand
TCTGCATTTGCGTGCGCATCCACAGCGGAGCGTTTTTTATATCATAGGGAAGTTCGGAGAACTTTCCTATGATATAAAAAGACCGTAGCGTCTGCCACAGTCTTTTTTACCTTTACACTTTTTTCAGTTTTAGTATGTGAAGAAAAATGATTTTTAATCTGATTTTTATGAAATGAGATTCTGCCGCACCAATATTTGACGCACCGGCAGACAAGCCACCACCGCAACGACAATTTTTGCCAAATCAAAGACCACAAAGGGCGCTACGCCCTGGGCAAAGGCCTGCCAGAAGGTCATATCAAGAGATATCATCATCCATATCGTACCAAAGAAATAGCAGAAAGCCATGCCCAGCACACTGCCCATGGCACACATATACCATTTGCCTTTAAAGTGTTCTACGAAAAAGCCGGTAATCCATACCAGAAATAAATAACCCCAGAGATAGCCTCCGGTGGGCCCTAAAATTTTCTGGATTCCGCCTGTATAGCCGGAAAATATCGGAAGTCCCACTGCTCCCAGCAGGATATAGATGAGAACACAGATGGTTCCCTTGGTTCTCCCAAGAATAATTCCTGCCATCAGAACGGCAAAGGTTCCCAGAGTAATGGGAATCAATGTGAATCCTAATGGGATGGACGCCGGAGCCAGAATACACATGATGGCAGCCACCAGGGCTATAGTTACAAAGTCGGCTGTTTTTAAGTTTCGCATTGTGGATATACCCTCCTTATCTAGTGTTTTTTTCCTGCAAATAACAAATGATTGCTGTGGCCCAACATTTCAGGCTTTTCACAGATGTGAAGATGATAACGGAGATACTGGCGATAGCTTTCCTGGTCCATAGCGTTTATCTTATCCTCTATCATTTCAGACACGCCGTCGGAAGCCACCTCATGAAGAATACGAATCTTTTCGGAGGTCAGCAGATTTCGGCATTGGTCAAGGTGCAAAAAAACAAATGGAAAATCTTCCAGCTTGAAGGTGTCGTGATTGTAAGTGTCTCCCAGAAAGAATTTATCGTCATACAAAAATTCTGTCAGTATCACCATATCGTTTTGGATGAAGGCAAAAAACATGGTGCCATCGTCTTTTAAGACGCGCCTCGCCTCGGAAACAGCCCTTTTTCGGTCTTGCTCACTATGTAGGTGATAGAGGGGCCCAAACAGCAGCACCACATCAAAGGCCTTATCGGGATACCGTGATAAATCCACGGCATTGCCCTGATTAAGCTCAAGATCCATATTGGGTTGAATCTTCTTACGAAAGGCTTCGATATTGGCCTCCGCCAGCTCCAACGCACACACCGAAAAGCCCTGCCCGGAGAAATACAGGCTGTACTCTCCCGCACCTGCCCCCACATCCAGAATCCTGTCTCCCGGCTTTAAATATTTTTCAATATAGGAAACCGTTGTCAAAAACTCCACCCGGGCGGCCTTTGACCGGTTCAACCGGGCATCCTCGTTGAATAGCTCGTAAGTCTTTTGAATTTGCTCCACTTCATCTGTTATTTGATATAATTCCTCAAATGTCATAGAATTCCTCTTTATACCATTCCAAGAAGATATTTATACAAGCCCTCATACTTTCCGGTGGAAACCTTCCAGGAATAGTCATTTGCCATTCCCCGGTCCACTAAAGCATTCCAGCTTCGCTTCTGCTCGAAAAAAATCTTTTTGGAATAGTTAATCACATCCAGCATCTCATGTGCGTTGTAATTGGTAAAGGAAAATCCGTCGCCGGCATTCTCATACTCGTTATACGGCTGCACGGTATCCTTAAGCCCTCCGGTCTCCCGCACAATGGGCACAGTCCCGTACCGGAAGGAAATCATCTGGGTCAGCCCGCAGGGCTCAAACCGTGACGGCATTAAAAATGCATCCGCCGCCCCATACAGCTTGTGAGCCAAATCCTCCGCATAGCAGATATTGGCGGACACTCGTCCCGGATATTTCCAGGCGTAATGTCGGAACATGTTCTCATACTTGCTCTCACCCGTCCCAATCACTACAAGCTGAGTAAACTCATCCGCAATCTGCTCCATCACGCATTCTATGAGGTCAAGGCCCTTCTGGTCCGTAAGCCGGGAGATCAGCCCTATCATATAGCGCTTCTTATCCACTTCCAGTCCCAGCTCCTCCTGAAGAGCTGTTTTATTCTTCCACTTCTTCTTGCGGAAGGATTCTGCGTCAAAATTTGTATAAAGTCTCGGATCTGTGGCCGGGTTGTACTCCTCATAGTCAATGCCGTTGACAATACCCTGCATATCCAGCCGCCTGGCGTAAAGCAGGCCGTTTAAGCCCTCACCGTAATAATCGGACTGAATTTCGCCTGCATAGGTGCTGCTGACGGTGGTAATGTAATCCGCATAGACAAGGCCGCCCTTTAGCATGTTTCCGCTCTTGTTAAATTCCAGCTTGTCGGAGGTAAACAGCTCGGCAGGCAGGCCGCTTAATCCCTGAATGGTTTCAACATCCCACACGCCCTGGAATTTCAGGTTGTGAATGGTCATAATTGTCTTAATGCCCCGGAAGAATTCGGAACCGGCAAATTCCGTCTTTAAATAAACCGGAATCAAGCCCGTCTGCCAGTCATGACAGTGAATCAAGTCCGGACGGAAATCAATCAAAGGAAGCATGGAAAGCACAGCCTTGTCGAAGAAGATAAACTTCTCAATGTCCTGGCGCATATTGCCGTAAGGCAAAAAGGTGTTGAAGTAATCCTGGTTGTCAATAAAGTAGTACGTGATTCCCTGATGGCGGTATTTAAGAACACCCACGTATTTATCCGGGATATAAGGTCCCGTCCCCATGTAAAAATGGGTTGCATACTCAAAGTGATTCCTTAAGCTCTCAGGAATGCAGCTGTAGTTGGGCAAAACCACCCGCACATCCCATTCCTCTTTGTTGAATTCCTTCGGCAGTGCACCACAAACATCCGCCAGTCCTCCGGTTTTGATAAACGGTACACACTCTGACGCTACGAATAAAATATTTCTCATACACATTACCTCTTATCTTTTTATACTTTATGCAGCAGAAGCTGCCGAAAGTCCTTTCTACTGCTCAAGAGCCTGACTGAGATCCTCAAGGATATCATCCGCATGCTCAATGCCCACAGACAGACGAATCAAATCCGGTTCTACACCTGCCTCCTTTAATTGGGTCTCGTTTAACTGCCGGTGTGTATGGCTGGCGGGGTGCAAAAGGCAGGTTCTGGCATCTGCCACATGGGTTACAATGGCAGTCAGCTTTAATTTATCCATAAATGCAATGAAATCTTCTCTCCCACCCTTCAGGCCGAAGGCAACCACACCGCAGCTTCCATTCGGCATGTACTTTTCTGCCAGTGCGTGGTACTTATCCCCGGAAAGTCCCGGATATCTCACCCAACTCACCCTTGGATGCTCCTGTAAAAATTCCGCCACCTTTTGGGCATTCTCACAGTGACGAGCCATTCTAAGATGCAGCGTTTCCAGTCCCACGTTCAGAAAAAATGCATTCTGGGGAGACTGACTGGAGCCCAAATCCCGCATCATCTGCACGGTGGCTTTGGTAATGTACGCACCCTTTCCAAACTTTTCCGTGTATACAATTCCGTGATAGGATTCATCGGGTGTCGTCAGTCCCGGAAAACGCTCGGGGTATTTGCTCCAGTCAAAATTACCGCTGTCCACAATACAGCCGCCCACACACATGGCATGGCCGTCCATGTATTTTGTGGTGGAGTGGACTACAATGTCCGCCCCCCATTCAAAGGGCCGGCAGTTGATGGGAGTTGGGAATGTATTGTCCATAATCAGCGGAACACCATGGCTGTGAGCAATCCGTGCAAATTTCTCAATGTCGATAACCACCAGAGACGGATTTGCAAGTGTCTCAGCAAACAGCGCCTTGGTGTTGGGACGGAAGGCCTTGCCGATTTCTTCCTCTGAGGCGCCCGGATCCACAAAGGTACAATCAATGCCCATCTTCTTCATGGTAACGCCAAAGAGGTTGAAGGTTCCGCCGTACAGGGTGGAGGAACACACAAAATGGTCTCCGGCCTCACAGATATTAAAGACTGCGTAATAATTGGCCGCCTGTCCGGAGGATGTGAGCATCCCGGCCACGCCGCCCTCCAGCTCGGTAATCTTCTCCGCCACAGCATCATTGGTGGGATTCTGCAGCCGGGTGTAGAAATAACCGCTGTCCTCTAAGTCAAACAGGCGTCCCATCTGGTCGCAGTTGTCGTACTTGAAGGTCGTGCTCTGGTAAATAGGCAGAACCCGGGGCTCTCCTTTGGTGGGCTGCCAGCCGGACTGAATGCAAACGGTGTCTTTTCTGTAATTCTGGTTCATGATATGTGTCCCTCCTGTTTAAAATACCGCCTTGCCAGCGTATCCACCATATCCTGATATAATACCCGGCACTGCTCGTTTTTATGTTCTTCAATCAACCGGATACAGGGGGACAAATATTCCCGCCAGATATCCGCATAAATTGCATCCCGCATGGTATGCCTGTTGATGTGCTTTACAATGGTGGGAGACACATCATAATAAGCCTCTATCAGCTTTTCTCCACCGGGAAGGCCTAAAAGATAAGTATCCCGGTAATCTCTTAAGAGATTCAGCTCATAGCAGTCGTCCGGCTTCTTTAAGCTCTCGCAGACAGCCGTGGTAATATAACAAAACTTCGTTTTAAATCCGCTGTTGATACTCTCAAAATCAGAAATTTTAAGATTGGTTCTGGGAAAGCATTCCTTCCACTTCCTAAGAATTTCCTCCGCAACAGGCCGCCCGGAGGACTTGTTATACTCAATCAGAGCAGGATTTAAATAAATGACGATACTCATGTTATAGTTGGAAAGCATCTCTTCCTGCCGGCGCTTCTTCTGACCGGACAGGGTCTTTTGAGCCTGTGATACCAGCTCCCCGGCCAAATCCTTAAGAAAGCCTTCCCTGTCCTCGCTGCCTAAGAAGGCATCTTCAATCAGGTCCATGATTTCCCGGTGCTGATCCTGATATTCCTTAAATACGGGCCCATACTGCCCTCTTTTAAAATTTTTTAAGGGGTCGTCAATGGAAAACAGCATCTGCGGAAACAGACGCAGCGCTTCCCCGGCACAGTCTGTTGTCCGTTCTTTTGTTTCCCCGTTTATGATTGATTCCACGAAACTTCCTCCATAAGGACTTCCTACTCGTCCCAGTTGTGATAAACTGCCTGCACATCATCATCCTCGTCCAGCAAATCCAGGGTTTTCTGCAAATTCTTCACCGCTTCCTCCTCGGTGAGCTCCACCCAATTCTGGGGAATCATGGTTACCTCAGCAGAAGCCATGGGAATACCTGCCTCCTCCAGCTTCTGCCGCACTTCACTGAAGGAATCCGGATCTGTAATCACCTCGAAGCTGTCCTCCTCCTCGGCAAAGTCCTCGGCACCCGCATCCAGGGCAAGCATCATCAGCTCATCCGCATCCGTCTCGCACTCTTCCTTGTCTATGATAATCTGGCCCTTCTTGTCGAACATGTAGGACACGCAGCCCGGAGTTCCGATGTTGCCCTTGCCCTTGGTAAAAGCGCTTCGCACATTGGCTGCCGTCCGGTTCTTGTTGTCCGTCAGCGCGTCTACGATGATTGCAATCC
>CAPNGW010000172.1 GCA_948665105.1 uncultured Lachnospiraceae bacterium | reverse complement strand
GCTGCCGGGGAAAGGATTTGTACTTTGCAGCCAGGCCCACCATGGACAGCATGATGGGCACCCGCCGCTTGATTTTCTTGGTGGGGGTGGCGATTACCCGCTGGGCAAAGGCAATATTCTCATAGACATCCCGGTCCTTTAGCAGCCGGAAATCCTGAAACACCACGCCGATGTTCCTCCGAAATCTGGGAATTTGCTTTCTCCTGATGTTACTTAGCTTCCTCCCGTTGATGACAATGCTTCCCTCGGTGGGCTCCAGTTCTTTGAGCAGCAGCTTAATCAGCGTGGATTTACCGGACCCGCTGTCTCCCACAATAAACACGAACTCTCCTTTATCAATATGCAGGCTGACATCATTCAAGGCAGGAATTCCCGCCTTGTATGCCTTGCTGACATGTTCCAGTATAATCATGTATTCCTCCTGAAAAATTGGTTAGTAATCCAATGTCTCCATGTACTTCATGTATTTTACCACCATCAATGCAATCTTGAAGGTGATGGCGTCCTCAAACACCCGAAGATCCAGCCCGGTACTCTTCTGTAATTTGTCCAGCCGGTACACCAGCGTATTCCGGTGTATGTAAAGCTGCCTGGATGTCTCCGACACATTCAGACTGTTCTCGAAAAACTTGTTGATGGTGGTCAATGTCTCCTCGTCAAGATCGTCCGGGGATTTCCCGTCAAATATCTCTTTGATAAACATTTTGCAAAGAGGAATGGGCAGCTGGTAAATCAGACGCCCGATTCCCAGGGTGGAGTAGGCCACCACATTGCGCTCCTCAAAGAAAATCTTACCCACGTCAAGGGCCATCCGCGCTTCCTTGTAGGAGCGGGACACTTCCTTAATCTCAGCCACGATGGTGCCGTAGGCAATGTGAACCTCATTCTCCTCATGGTCCCGGAACACGCTTCTGATTACTTCTGCTGTCTTGTTCAAATCATCATAGCCTTCGTTCTCCGCCACTTCCCGCACCACGATGATATTCTTCTCGTCCACCGCGGTAATGAAATCCCTGGACTTACCGCCGAAGAGGCTTCGCACCTTCTCCAGCTCGTTGCCGTCCTTCTCCCGATTGGTCTCCACGATAAATACCACCCGGCGCACCTCCGTGTCGATATGCAGCTTCTTGGCCCGGTTATAGATGTCCACCAAAAGCAGATTGTCCAGAAGCAGGTTCTTGATAAAGTTATCCTTGTCAAACCGCTCCTTATAGGCCACCAGCAGATTCTGTATCTGGAAGCTGGCAATCTTTCCCACCATGTAGACGTCCTCGCTGTCACCCCTGGCCAGGAGAATGTACTCCAGCTGGTGCTCGTCAAACACCTTAAAGAACTGGCATCCCTGCACCACCTGGCTGTCCGCCGGGGAATCCACAAAGGCCAGGGCCGGATTCACATAGCCGTCCGTCTCCGGGAAGGTGGCTGCAAGCACCTTACCCTCTGTATCTATGATGCACAAATCCATCCTGGTAATACCTTTAAGACCGTCGATTGTGTTTTGTAATATCTGGTTGGAAATCATATTTTCACTCCTTTTCCCGTTGTTTTCCCACATTCCAAACAATTCTATACAACTTTCACAACTTTTTTTACTTGTCTTTAGAATGAATAAAACACTCTATTTTATATTTTATAATAAAATCACAAAAAAGGAAAGAGGAAATACACATTTTTTATGCACTTCCTCAACTTTTTTTCAAATTATTCTCTATTTCCCCTTATACATAGTGTACAAAGAATCCTCTAATCGTGATATTCCAAAAATCCTTCCCCCAGAACCTCCCGGGCGTCTGTCACAATCACAAAGGCATCCCTGTCCATCTTAAGGACCAGCTCCTTCAACACCACAATCTCTTTCTTGGACACCACGCAGTACAGCATCATCCTGTCCCGGCCGGAGTACATGCCCCTGGCCCTCAATCCGGTAACGCCCCTGTCCATATTTTCCATGATGGCCTTTGCCACATCCTCCGCCCGCTCCGTGATGATAAAGGCCGCCTTGGAAAACTTGAAGCCCTCCATAAGGCCGTCGGACACCTTGGATACAATAAAGATGGCGACGATGGCGTAAAGCGCCGGCTTCAATCCAAACAGATACAAGCCGAAAAGTACGATGGCGCCATCCAGCACCTGCATAATCTGAGCAATGGAATAGTGCTTAAGCTTATGCTGAATGAGAGCTGCCACCATATCTGTGCCTCCGGTGGTTGCCCGGGCCAGGAATATCATACCCATGCCCACGCCGGTAAGCACACCTCCGAACACAGATGCCAGCAGCAAATCCCCGGATACCAGATTCCCCTCCGGTATCACATACAGCCAGGCAGACAGCAGGAACGTAGCCGCCGCCGTGCGTCCGATAAACTGCTTTCCCTTGATGCACAATGCCACAAGAAACACCGGCACATTCAATGCCAGGTTGGTGAGCCACAGAGGAATCCCCCCCTCCACAAGGTCCTCCGTAAAGCCCTTAACGATAATTGCGATTCCCGTAAAGCCTCCGGTTACAAGACCGATGGGGTCAAAGATACATTTGATGGCCAGGGCCATCAGCCCTGTACCCAGGACAATCAATGCCCAGGCCATCCACGGTTCCATTTTTGATATCTGTTTCATGGCACTCCTCTCATTTTCCCTGGCCGGATTTGGATACCATGCTCTTAAGCTTGCCCTTGTGTACCATCCGCCTGGCCAGACTTCTAAGGCCGGAGGCATCATTGACGATGGCATTGTTCCCGCCCAGCCCGTACCAGATTCCGGCATTCATCTTCACCTTGTGCTCCATGAGGAAATACTCCTGCTTCGGCACCGGCAGCACCGAGAGGATAACATCCGGGGACACCACGTTTATCTCATTGACCAGCCCGTCCATATCTCCCACGCAGTCCTCCAGGCTGAACTTTCCCAATAGCTTAATGCCCTGATAATTCCCCCTGAAATATTCTTCCAGCCCTGCAAGCTGGGATTGGGTGGCGGCCAAAAGGCAGACCGTATTCTCCCCCCGGGCAATGCGTTTCATAAATTCCGTAAAAAATAAGCCCTCCACCGTCTCGCGCTCCCGCTCCTGGGAATTGACACCGGCGGCTTTTAAAATCTCTTTCTCACTGATGACAGAAAGGTCCAGGCTCTGGATACACTCCTTAAGAGTCTCGTCCTCCCCCGCCTTCACCAGCATCTCCATGGAGATATCCTCAATGGTGCTCATAGCCGTTTCACTTAAAAAAGCCTCCACCTTGAGCATGGCTTCACGCACTGTATAATTGTCTATTTGAAAATCTGATATCTCTACCTTCTTAATCATAAGGTCACCCGTCTTTATTTAATCTTCCTTTTACTGAAATGAAGTATACCAAAATAGTTGTCCTTTTTCAACTGTTTTCTCCTTCTATCTGAAAATTAAGATGTCAATATGTTTTCGCCTTTTTCTTACAAAATCCGCATTTTTATCACTTGTTTACAAAACATATGTTTGTATTTCAACCTATGTAAACCTTATTTTTTACTGGTTTTTATGTGGACAATGTGTATAACTTTGTGTATAACTCAATTTTACTGATAAAACGGCTGCTTCATATGTTGATAACTTTTTGCAAAAAGCTGCAAATTCAACGTTTTTTCGAATCCCTCATTTTACTTTTGTGCATATTGCTCATTTTGCTTTTTCTATCATGGGGAAGGGCTTTTTGACGGGGCTTGGAAAGAAAAAAGACTGTTACATAAACCGTTGGTTGCCGGTTCATGTAACAGCCTTTGGGCTCTGTTTCTTATGATTAGAAGATTCTTCTTACAGAAAGAATGCTCTTGTAGAAGGCCGTTGAAATCTTGATTCCACTGGAGGGAGTGCTGGCATGCACAATGTTGCCGCCGCCGATGTAGATACCCACATGTCCACTGTAGCAGACAATATCACCCGGCTGCATGGCATCCTGTCCCACCTCATATCCCACACCTCTCAGGGCGCTGGAGGAATGGGGAAGTCCCACACCGAAGGCTCCGTATACGGACATTACAAATCCGGAACAGTCAGCGCCGTTGGTCAGGCTGGTGCCGCCGTATACATAGGGGTTGCCCACGAACTGTACGGCATAATCCGCAACGGATTGTCCGCTTCCGCCTGAGGGCGGATTGTAGCTCTTGGCTGCACCTGTGTCTGAGGAAGAATTATAGGAACCGGAATTGGATGAGGATCTGGTATTCTGAGCTGCCTGCTCTGCCTCTCTGGCACGTCTGGCCTCTGCTTCTCTGGCCAGTCTGGCCTCTTCCTCTTCTCTGGACTCAGCTACTTTAAAGTAATTGTGACAGGTAACGTATTCTGCGGATACATAGCCTTCGCCTTCATCGGTGGCTACCTCCACCCAGCCTTCCAGCTCTTCGATTACAATCAGTCTGTCGCCGGTGGATACCTGTCCCAAAACTGCTCCTTCTGTGGACATGTCATCCCGGATGTTCAGGTTATCCGTATTGACCTTGGCGACTCTGGTGCTGATGGCCTTCGCCTGCTCCTCGTCACCAGTGATAATGTACTCCATCTTGATGTAACCTTCACAGTTACCAGAGTGAATCTTGTACCACTCACCCTCGGTACCCAGCACGGTTACCGCAGATTTGGCATAAAGCTTGCCGACAATTTCGCTCTCGGTGGTTGCTTCGCTGCGGATATTGATATAGGAGTCCTCAGATACATTGGATACACCGATATCTGCAAATTCCGATTTTACCACCGGCGCCTCCTCTGCTTTGTCCTGCACCTCTGGCTGTGGTGTGGCTACAGGTGCATTTGCCTTCTCAGTCAGGTACTCTGCCAGGCTTAAGGCTGCTCCGGTAGCGGTATCTGTTTTCTCCACAGGCGTTCCTGCCACAACAGCCGCAAAGTTGGATGCTCCTGCGGTAACTGCCGCCTCAGATACAAAGGAACTGCCGCTTAATACGATTGCGCCTGCCACACAGCAGGTTGCCACTTTTACTTTGGTGCGAATTGAATTTCTATTCATGAGAACCTCCCAGTTGTTCGTGTCATTTGTCATTTATTACGAATTTGTTACATTTACTACATTGCCTATTATAGCAAAGGGGTTCTGACTTGTCAACATCCAATTTTTACAAATTTGTTACAAACTGTAAAGAAAGCTTTCCACAGACGTAACGACATTGGCTCCGTCCGCCGCAGCAGTAATCACCTGGCGCAGCTGCTTTGTCCGCAAATCTCCGGCTGCAAAGATGCCTGGGGCATTGGTCCTGCCATCCTCTCCGGCGATGATATAGCCGCCCTGGTCCAGATCAACCACATCCTTTGCAAGCTGTGTATTGGGGGAAATCCCCACTGCAATAAACACCCCGTCCACAGAAAGCTCCCGCCGGGTGTCTTCTTTCTTATTATATAAGCGAATTCCTTCCACCTTGTCGTTTCCGAGGATTTCCTCCACCTGGGTGTCCCACACCACCTCAATATTTTCCGTCCCAAACACCTTCTCCTGGAGCACCTTTGCCCCTCGGAACTGGTCCCGTCTGTGAATCAGATACACCTTCTCACAGGCCCTGGCCAGAAACAGGGCGTCCTCAAGAGCCACATCTCCGCCACCCACAACAGCCGTAACCTTATCCCGGAAGAACGCTCCGTCACAGGTGGCACAGTAGGAGACGCCCATTCCCGTAAGCTCTTCCTCCCCGGGAACATTCAGCTTCCGGTGATC
>CAPNGW010000171.1 GCA_948665105.1 uncultured Lachnospiraceae bacterium | reverse complement strand
CCGCGTCCGCCTACCATGGCCTTGACCTCCCCGGTGTACTGGTCCATGATAACGGTGGCGGACTGGGGCTGAAGTGTGTAGAGGACAGTCTCCGCTTCAATGGTGTCCCCTTCTCCCAGAACGGCATCCTTGTATGCATCAATGGCAGCAGCAGCCTCCTCCTCACTGTCGAAGTTAATGCTATAGCCGGAGTTGGACTCCCGGTAGTAGCTGAGCATGGTCTGGTCGCTTAGATTTTCCACGGTTCCGTCCGCCTTCTTGATGGTAACACGGTAGGAAAAGGAGTACTTGGTATTGGCGGGGTAATTTTCAGGGTTGTTGATTTCCTCGTCACAGATGGCCTGAATGGCAGGGTCCTGGGTGGAATATATGGTAAGACCGCCCTCATACAGAGCCTTGTAGGCCTGAGTCTCATTGTAGCCCTTCTGCTCCACCAGGTCTTCCACCACCTGGTCAATGAGGGCATCCACGAAGTAGGAATTGGGGCTGGCCTCTGCATACTGGATGTTCACCTGCTGAATGCGGGCATACACATCATCGGCCATGGCTTCCTCAAATTCTTCCTGGGAGATATAGCCCAGCTTCTTCATATTGGTAAGCACCTTGGTCCGGCGCTCCTTATTGTTCTCGGGATGTGACACCGGATTCCACCAGCTGGGATTCTGGGTGATGGCGGCGATAACAGCGCTTTCCGAGATGGTAAGCTCCGACACGTCCTTGCCGAAATAACGCCTGGAAGCAGCCTGGATACCCAGGGTGTTCTGACCCAGGTTTATGGTGTTTAAGTAATTCTCAAGCACCCAGTCCTTGGATCTGGTTTTGCTGAGCTGTACGGCCAGATACTGCTCCTGGATTTTGCGCTCCAGACTTTCGATAAAGGAGCCTTCCTCCGTCCATCCGGTAAAGACATTGTTCTTAAGAAGCTGCTGGGTAATGGTGCTGGCGCCTTCGGTAAAATGGAATTTGTTCCGGATACCCATAACCCCTGCACGGATGATACCCTGAATGTCAATGCCATTGTGCTCGTAGAACCGCTCGTCCTCAATGGCTACAAAAGCCTCCTGTGTGTGCTTGGGAATCTCGTCGATGGTCACATACACACGATTGGATCCGGCAGCAATGAGCTGTGTAACCTCGTTGCCCTGATTATCCAGTACCACAGACAGATACCCGGTGGGGGTAGCGTCAATCTCATTTATATTAGGTGCGGAATCAATGACACCCTTAAAAATCCCAAAGCCTGCACAGGCGCCCACAATTATCAGGGCGAAAAAACTCAACAGAAGTACTTTGAGAAAAATCAGGGAAATTTTTCTGCGCACCAATGTGCTTTTTGAGGAAAGCTGTTTTTCCTTGCGGGAAGCGCTCTTTCTTCCATAATTCATAAAAAGCCTCCTTAAATACAGCTACAAAAATACGGTAGCTACAATTCATGTATCAGATAATTATAGCAGAGAACCATTGGAAAGAAAAGTAAAAAATCCTTAATATTCAATGATAGACGGAACTATACTATTAGGATAGCCACTCTGTGGAAAAATAAACCAATTTTCCATAAGAAAGGGTCAGATGACAGGGCAGTGTTTTAAAGGAAAGCGATATCCGGTTTCCGCCAGGGATTGGGGACTTGCCATGGGCGCACAAGTCGTGCTATACTTATCCTATAGGATAAAAACCCTCCGGGAGGATGCGCACCTCGCGGAGATGAAATTAGCCGTAAACGGCACCGCTCGGGCGCGCAGAATGCACGGTGTGCATTCTTTATTTCTGGCAGGGAGGAGTGGCCGGTATGGAACGGAGCTATGTAAAAATCTTATATCAGGGCGGAACGGGGGAGCTGGTGGAGAAGAAATCCCGCTTTATTGCCACGGTGAAGCCCATTGAGACAGAGGAAGAGGCCCTTGACTATATCGCGGCGGTAAAGAAGCAGTATTGGGATGCCAGCCATAACTGTTACGCCTTTGTGGCAGGGGAACAGCAGCAGCTTCAACGGTGCAGTGACGACGGAGAGCCGGCGGGAACGGCGGGACGTCCCATGCTGGAGGTTTTGCTCAGGGAAGAGCTCCACAATGTACTGGTGATAGTGACCCGGTATTTTGGTGGAACTTTGCTGGGCACCGGCGGATTGGTCCGGGCTTATCAGGGAGCTGTCAGAGAGGGGCTTCGGGGAAGTGTCATTGCCAGGAAGGAGAGAGGCTGCATTCTCACCGTCCAAACCGACTATAACGGGCTGGGCAAGATTCAGTATCTTTTGGCAAAGGAGAACATCCATACCATGGACTCTGTTTACGGGGAACAGGTGGAGCTTACGGCCATGGTCCCCACGGCGCAGTATGAGGGACTCATAAGTGGGATTACCGAGGCCACAGGCGGCAGAGCCGTTCTTGAACGGGGAGAAGAAGTGGAATTTGCCAAAATCAGTGGCGAAATTATAATTTTTCAAAAAAAATAGAAAAAAATGCTTGCATTATGGTTGTGGTTGAGATATAATACATCGTGTTGAGAAACGATGGCCCATCGCCAAACGGTAAGGCAACGGACTCTGACTCCGTCATTTCAAGGTTCGAATCCTTGTGGGCCAGCTAGAACCATCACTGATAGGTGATGGTTCTTTTTCTATCATTTAGGAAGCTCTTTGAACTTCCTATATAGAAAAAATCTCCGGACATGCGCACTTCGCGGAGATGAAATTAGCCGTAAACGGCACCGCTCAGGCGCGCAGAATGCACGGAGTGCATTCTTTATCATAGTGAGACAGAGGAGATATTATGTACAGCTTTGGCAGCAGGGTCCGCTACAGCGAGGTGGACGATAAAGGGAGATTGACATTTTCGTCCATATTGGACTATTTTCAGGATTGCAGCTCCTTCCAATCGGAGGATTTGCAGGTGGGAATTTCATATCTCAAAAGGGAACAGGTGGCCTGGGTACTGGTTTCCTGGCGGATTGAGGTGGAGCGTTATCCCGTACACGGGGAGGAGATTACGGTGGAGACCTGGCCCTATGATTTCAAGGGCTTTTACGGCTCCCGTAATTTTCTGATGAAGGATCAGATGGGAAGATGCCTGGCCCGTGCCGATTCCCTGTGGGTGCTTATTGACACAGAAAAGGGACGCCCGGCGAGGCTGCTTCCCCGGATGAAGGAGGTTTATGGCCTGGAGCCGGCGCTTCCCATGGAGGGCGCTCCCAGGAAAATCAAGCTGCCAGGGGACATGGAGGAGATGGAACCTTTCCCGGTCCATAAATTCCATCTGGATACCAACCACCATGTCAACAACGGCAAGTATATACAGATGGCTCAGGAATATCTGCCCCCGGATTTTGAGGTTGGCTGTATGCGGGCGGAGTATAAGATGTCTGCGGTATACGGGGATATCATTTATCCTGCGGTGGCTTTTTTGGAGCATAAGATGGTGACAGTGCTGGGAAATGAGAGTGGAAAACCCTATGCTGTCATAGAATTGGAGAAAAAACATGATGAAATTAGGTGAAAAGCAGCCTTTGGTTGTGGTAAAGGAAGTGGAGTTTGGAGTGTATCTGGCAGAGAACCAGGAGGATGAGACACGGGTGCTGCTGCCGCGAAAGCAGGTGCCCCCCGGTCTTAAGCTTCATGATTCCCTGGAGGTCTTTCTGTATAAGGATTCCAAGGACCGTCTCATAGCCACCACCAACACGCCCCTGCTGATGATGGGGCAGCTTGCCGTGCTTAAGGTGGTGTCCGTTCAGAAAATCGGTGCTTTTTTGGACTGGGGGCTGGAAAAGGACCTGTTTCTTCCTTATAAGGAGCAGGAGGGCAGACTGTACGAGGATGAGGAAGTGCTGGTGCGCCTGTACATTGACAAGAGCAGCCGCCTCTGCGCCAGCATGAAGGGGCTATATGAGATGCTTTCCACAGACTCTCCCTATCAGGCGGGAGATACGGTCAGTGGCCGGGTGTATGAGTTCAGCAACAACTTCGGTGCCTTTATCGCTGTGGACGATGTGTATTCCGGGCTGGTTCCCTGCCATGAGGACCACAGCTTTCTGCGCATTGGTGATGTGGTGGAGGCCCGGGTGGTGGAGGTAAAGCCCGACGGTAAGCTGACATTGAGCCTCCGGGAGAAGGCCCATATTCAGATGGATGAGGACGCAAAACGCATTCTGGAGGTTCTGGAGGAATATGCGGGAGTGCTGCCCTTCAATGACAAAGCCTCCCCGGAGATTATCATGCGGGAAATGAAAATGAGTAAGGGCGCCTTCAAGCGGGCCGTGGGCCGTTTGTACAAGGAGCGAAAAATTGAGATTACAGAGAAAAATATCCGAATACTAAGGAGTTGATAGAAATGTCATCCAATAAAAGCATAAACCGTATGTTTCTTATTACCATTGTAATTTATATCGGAGTGAGCCTGCTTTTGGGACAGCTGCCCAATTTGCGGTTGCCGGTGTCCGTGATGCTGATTCTGTCGGAGGCACTGATTCTGCTTCCCTCCCTGATTTATCTTAAGGTAAAGGGGATTTCTGTGGGGGCTCTGATACCCTTTCGCAGAATGAAGTTCTCCGTATGGGTGCTGGTGGTGGTGTGTACGTACCTCATATACCCGCTGCTGGTGGTGATGAACGCCCTTACCCTGTTTTTCGTGAAGTCCGGCACCGTGGAGGTGATGAATGCCGCAACCCAGGGCAATTTTCTGGCGGCGGCTCTGTTGATGGCGGTTCTGCCGGCCTTTGTGGAAGAATTTGTATTCCGGGGGATGGTGTTTGGTACCTATAAGAGAAGTAAAATGCTTCCGGCGGCTCTCTTGAGTGGTTTTTTGTTCGGATGCATGCACTTAAATTTTAACCAGTTTCTGTACGCCTTTGTGCTGGGCGTGTACATGGCGTTTCTGGTGGAAGCCACCGGGAGTATTTTAAGCGCCATGCTGGCACATTTTACCGTGAACTTTACCGGCGTGGTCATGTCCTATGCCCTGTCGGCGCTTAACAGCGGGGCAGGAGAATTGATGGAGCAGGCGGGAGAGAGGCTCCCCGCGGAGACCGGCAGCTTCCTCTCCTCCATGGATGAAGGGTCTCTCTTGATTATGGCAGTCTCCCTCCTGTTCTGGGCGGCAATTTCCCTGGGTACCACTGCCGGAGCGGTGGGCGTTTACATTGCCATCAGTAAAATCAGTGGGCGTTGGGAATATGTGAAAGGAATGTTTCAAAGAAAAACAAAGGAACAGCTGTTGACTGTTCCCGTGATTATCGCCATAGCATTGGCAGTTGCCATGATGGTTATGGCAGCGCGCTCCTGAGGGGAGCACGCTGCTTATACTCTGATATCAATATTGCCGCCCAAATAGGGGGTAGCGGACCGCTCCAGCGCTTCCACCATAGAAGCACCCTGTGTCTCCGCTAAATCCAACTGCTTACTCAACATCAGAGTGCCGATGTCCCCGTTGGTCTTGCTCATGCTGAGAGCGGTTGATAAAGCTGCAATATCCATGGAAACCCCACCTTTCTTTTGTGATTTTTGTATTCTTATTATGCCACCTTCCGTCTGAAAAATCAAGACGAAAACCAGTGAAATTTTAGAAAAAAAGTGTATAATACATAGTGACAAAATCACAGCATGTGAAATAAAAAGAGCGTATAATGCATAGTAATAAAATTACTGTATACCAAAAAGGAGAAGCGTATGATGTATGATGTAATTATAATAGGCAGCGGCCCTGCCGGACTCTCAGCCGCCATATACGGACAGCGGGCGAAGCTGAATACCCTGGTGATAGAGAAGCAGCC
>CAPNGW010000170.1 GCA_948665105.1 uncultured Lachnospiraceae bacterium | reverse complement strand
GATACCCACCCGAATCCTTAAGAATTCCTGGGTGCCCACATGGGCGATAATGCTCTTGATGCCGTTGTGTCCGCCTGCACTGCCCTTCTTGCGGATACGCAGCTTTCCCGGGGCCAAATCAATATCGTCGTAAATGACAATCAGCCTGTGGGACGCATCCAGCTTGTAGAAGTTAAGTATGGCACCGATGCTTTCACCGCTTAAGTTCATAAAGGTCTGAGGCTTTACCAGCATGACCTTCTCGCCGCCGATGATGCCGGTGCCGCTCAATGCCTTATGCTTTCGCTCCGTGAACCGGATGTTATATTTCTCTGCCAGCCTATCCACAGTGTCGAAGCCTACGTTATGCCGGGTATTATCATATTTTGCCGTGGGGTTGCCAAGGCCTGCGATTACGTACATGGGTGTGATTTCCTCTTTTTTCTTTCTGCTAAATAATTTCATGTCTTATGGCTCCTTCCCCATATAATCCCGCTTAAGGGATTTTTCATAAGCGCTGGGAGTCCGCTTCGTCCTCCCGAATCAGATTCTTTGCACAGACATCCATGGCATAAAATCACCTTACCTCGTAATATATGCATAATTTACAACAAGATAAAACAAATACATAAAGCCTGAAATATTATATCATAATCTCACAAAGCATTGCAATGTTATGTACGGGAAGGACTTGAAAAATCAGAGACTGCCCAGCCCCCCAGCCGTGCAGTCTCCTTCTTAAAAGAACCCCCCGGTTCTTCTATTTTCTTATATAGTTTTCCACCCTCTGCTATCCTTCTTTACCTCTCCTGCTCCTGTTCTTCTCCCGCCTCCTGGTACCTCATAAGAATCAAATCCTGAATTCGCTCCCTGGTGGCCGAATTAATGGGATGGGCAATGTCCCGATATTCTCCATCCACTGCTTTGCGGCTGGGCATCGCGATGAACATACCCTTTTCTCCCTCAATCACTTTAATATCATGTACTACAAACTCCTCGTCAATGGTGATGGACACCACTGCCCTCATCTTACCCTCTTTTTCCACCTTCCGAATACGTACATCTGTTATCTGCATGGCCTTGCCCCCTTTTTTAACTACTTTTATCTTACGTTTACATCATGTACCGCTCATTGTGCTCATAGACAACCTTAATTCCATCCCCTCCGCTGAAATATGTGTTTGCCCGAAGTGTATCTCTGCTCTCAACAATGCAGTTTTCAATGTGAGTATTATCGCCGATGTACACATCATTTAAAATGATGGAGTTCTTAATCACGCAGTTTTTACCGACAAATACTTTCCGAAATAAAACGGAATTCTCCACCTTGCTGTTGATGATACAGCCGCTGGCAACCAGACTGTTTCGAACATCCGAGCCTGTGTTGTATTTTGCGGGAGGCAAATCCTCCGCTTTGGAATAGATGGCGGGCTCCTCGCCAAAGAACCTGCGCACATCCTCCTTTAAGAAATCCATGTTGGTCTTATAGTAGGATTCCACGGTGGAAATATTGCTCCAGTATCCGTCCATCTTGTAACCGAAAATTCGCTTCATATTCTTATAGCGAATCAAAATATCCTTTACAAAATCGTGGCGGTCCTCCTTGGCACAGCGCTCCAAAAGCTCAATCAGCTGTCTTCTGCGGATGATATAAATTCCGGTGGAAACGGTGTTGGACTGGGCCACCATGGGCTTCTCCTCAAAGTCCACAATCCGGGCCTCCTCATTCATCCTCACTACGCCGAAGCGGCTTACGTCCTCTGTTGCCGGCATGTCCTTACAGACCACCGTCACATCGGCCTTCTTGGCAATGTGGTACTCCAGCACCTTGTTGTAGTCCATCTTGTACACACAATCCCCGCCTACGATAATCACATAAGGCTCATGGCTCCTGCGGAGGAAATCCAGGTTCTGGTACATGGCGTCCGCCGTTCCCCGGTACCACCAGCTGTTGTCCGCCGTCACCGTAGGTGTGAAGGTATAAAGTCCTCCCTGCTTTCTTCCGAAGTCCCACCATTTGGAGGAGCTTAAATGTTCATTTAAACTCCTGGCATTGTACTGGGTCAGTACTGCCACCTTCTGCACATGGGAGTTGGTCATATTGCTGAGTGCAAAGTCAATGCAACGGAAGCTTCCCGCCACCGGCATGGCCGCGATGGCCCGTTTGTTGGACAGCACCTGCATCCTGTTATTGTTACCGCCTGCTAAAATGATTCCGATTGCTTTCATAGTCCGTCACCTGCCTTAATAATATACTCACCGCTTGAAAGAACACCCTCCGGATAATCCTCCGGCTCGGTCTCACCTGATATGGCAGTGTTTTTGCCGATGCTCACGCCGGCGGGAATGACAGATTTCTCTCCGATGGTGACAAGCCCGAAGGAATAGATGCTGGCATTGAGCTTGTTGGGAGCCTCCTGCCCCACGCCCAGCCGGCAGTTGTCTCCAATCAGGGAATTTTCTGCAATGATGGCCTTATCCACAGTCACATTCTCCCCGATGACGACGCCTTCCATAATGATGGAATCCCGCACCACCGAGCCTTTTCCAATGGTGACGCCGGACCCGATTACCGAGCCGTACACCTCCCCGTATACCTCTGTTCCTGCGCCGATGATGCTCCTGTCAATGACAGAATTGCCGGAAATATACTGTGGACTGATGGTAGAGTTCTGGGTGTAGATTCTCCAGAATTCCTCATAGAGATTGAATTCCGGAATCAAATCGATGAGCTCCATATTGGCCTCCCAGTAAGAGCCCAGGGTCCCCACATCCTTCCAGTAGCCATTGAACTCATAGGCAAATACACGCTCCCCCTTGTCATGGCAATAGGGAATGATATGCTTGCCAAAGTCACAGCCATTCTGGTCTGACTTGGCAATCAGGGCCTCCTTAAGCACTTCCCAGCTAAAGATGTAGATGCCCATGGAAGCCAGGTTGCTGCGTGGATGCTCCGGCTTCTCCTCAAACTCCGTAATGCGCTTCTCATCATCCGTAATCACAATGCCGAACCGGCTTGCCTCCTCAATGGGCACCGGCATGGCTGCGATGGTGACGTCCGCGTTGTTCTCCTTATGGAAATCCAGCATCACCTCATAATCCATCTTGTAGATGTGATCCCCGGACAGAATCAGAACATACTCCGGGTTGTAGCTCTCCATGTAGTTGAGATTTTGGTAAATGGCATTGGCTGTTCCGGTATACCATTCACTGTTGCCGCTCTTTTCATAAGGGGGAAGAACCGTGACACCTCCTTTGTTTCGGTCCAAATCCCACGGGATACCGATACCGATATGGGTATTCAGCCTTAAGGGCTGATACTGGGTCAACACGCCCACGGTATCGATACCGGAATTAATACAGTTGCTCAGCGGAAAGTCTATGATACGATATTTCCCGCCAAAGGCTACTGCTGGTTTCGCAACGCTGGAAGTTAATACTCCCAGGCGGCTTCCTTGTCCGCCAGCTAAAAGCATGGCAATCATTTCTTTACGAATCAAGTCAATCACCTCTCGTCCTTACTATATTGTGATATTGATTATACCACAAATCGCCAAATTAGTACACATTTTTCACAAATATTTTTTCTAATTCTTCTATATTTCGTTATTTTATACAAATTTCTCCTCCATTTTGTAATAATCAGGACCTATATTTGGTCGTTGTCCCTATTTTTTCCTGCTGCATCCTGCTGTTGACTATCACTGACGGTTGTTATAAAATGGATGCAGCTATAAAATAACTTAAAATTGATGGATTCTGAAATGGACGGTAAAATTATGTATAAAATAAACTTTAAACACCCAATCCACATACACTTCATCGGCATCGGAGGCATCAGCATGAGCGGCCTGGCCGAAATCCTTTTAAAGGAGAATTTCACCATCTCCGGGTCTGATTCCAGAGAATCGGATTTGACCCGGAAGCTGGAAGAGATGGGCGCTTCCGTCTTCTATGGACAGAGCGCTGCCAACATTCAGAAAGGGACACAGCTTGTGGTCTACACCGCGGCCATCCGGCAGGATAACCCGGAGCTTAAGGAAGCCCTGTCCCAAAACATTCCGACCCTGGCCCGTGCGGAGCTTTTGGGCCAGATTATGGATAATTACCGGGAGTCCATCGGCGTTTCCGGCACCCACGGCAAAACCACAACCACCTCCATGGTCACCCAAATTCTCCTGAAAGCCAATACAGATCCCACCATCTCTGTGGGCGGTATCTTAAAATCCATTGACGGCAACATCCGGGTGGGCAATTCCCAGGTATTTCTCACCGAAGCCTGTGAGTACACCAACAGCTTTTTACATTTCAGTCCCAAATATGCGCTAATCCTTAATATTGAGGAGGATCACATGGATTTCTTCAACAATCTTCAGGAAATCCGGGAGTCCTTCACTGCCTTTGCCCATAAGGTGCCCGGTGACGGCGCCGTCATCATCAACGGCGAAATCCAGCATTATCAGGAAATCACTGAAGGTGTAGCCGGAGAAATCATCACCTACGGTCTCCATCCTTCCTTTGAATATTATGCGGATGATGTCCAATTTCATACACAAGGTTGTGCAATTTTTACATTGATGCACAAAAAAGAAGCTCTGGGCTCCATTTCCCTTGGGGTTCCCGGCATGCACAACGTCTCCAACGCCCTGGCAGCGGCGGCCCTGGCTCTTAAAATGGGAATTCCCTTTAAGGACATTCAAGCCGCACTGGCAGAATTTGGCGGCACAGCCAGACGCTTTGAGCACAAGGGCTCCTTAAAGGGCATCACCATCATCGACGACTATGCCCACCATCCCACAGAGATTGCCGCCACATTAAACGCTGCCAAAAATTACCCCCATCAGCGTATCGTCTGTGTGTTCCAGCCCCACACTTACACCAGGACCCACGCCTTTCTAAAGGATTTCGCCCGGGCTTTGTCCACCGCGGACATGGTAGTTCTGGCAGACATTTATGCTGCCAGGGAGAAAAATACCCTGGGCATCTCCTCCTTGGACCTTCTTGGAGAATTGGAAAAGCTGGAGGCGGAGTGCTATTATTTCCCCTCTTTTGACGAGATTGAAAATTTTTTATTAAAAAAATGTATGAACGGCGACTTGTTGATAACCATGGGAGCCGGAGACATACTGCAAGTAGGAGAACACCTGCTGGGCTTATAATTATCCACATTATCCACATTCGTTTTGAGAATTATTCCTCTTTCCGAATGTGGATTTTTCGTTTACATAAAGTTTTTCCCATTTCTTTCACATTCCCCTTTTTCATGGGCCGACGAGGGATTCTGTGGTAGTTTGCATAACTTTTTTCCACATGTTATCCACATTATCCACATTTTCTCCAATCCCTTCAACGCCCGGATTTTCGGCCTTTTTGGGAAATTTCCCTCTTCTCTTTTTTTTCATTCTATGCTACACTGTGTTTGTAGTAAACAGAGAGAGGTGTTCCTTTTATGGCGGAAATTACTTTACATAATGACAGAGATACGTCTGCCACCTATGTGCCCAACCGTTTTATTGACAACTTTATGACCGCTGCAAACGGCGAGTATGTAAAAATATATCTGTACCTTCTGCGTTGCATGAATTCTGCGGACTGCAGTTTTTCTTTATCCGGTGCTGCGGACAAGCTGGAGCACACGGAGAAGGACATTCAGCGCGCTCTGAAATATTGGGAGAAGATGAAGCTTCTGCACCTGGAGTACGACAAGGAAAAGAAGCTTTCCGGCATCTGCTTTCTGGGCCTTGACGAGGGCTGCTCCGGGGAGTCCGCCTCCACCTGCAGACCCGTTGCGCCCA